>CAJCJH010000095.1 GCA_903970615.1 Rhodospirillales bacterium | reverse complement strand
CCGGATACCGCTACCGCTTGAACTGAAGCAGGCAGCTGGCACGAGCCGTTAATGCGCTGCGCTTCAGGGATGATTATTGGTCGGATTGATGATCTGCTGGGTTAACTGTCGATCCAGCTCATTGGCTTCGGTTTCTTCGGGCGGGCGTGTTGGAATGCAGCATTGCTCGGCGACGAACATCGCGGCGCGCTCGCCGAAGCTGCGATGTTCTTCAAGCTTCTTGCCTTTGATATCGCAACCGGTGCAGGGCAATTTGCTGACCAGATCGCGCATGCGCTTGTCGGAATCGCTCAGCGCATCGCGCTTGCCTTTCACGGTGACGCCATCGAGTTCCTGAATTTCAGGATCGGGATCGCCATCGCTTTTCTGCGCGCCATTCGCAGCCGGCGATTGCAGCATGATCGAGCGAGGCGGCGGTTGATTCGCAGGTTCGGCGACGGCGGGCGCGGCTGGTGGTGTTGCCTGTGCAAGCGCCGGATTGAAAGCTGACCCGAGTAACGACAATAAGGAAATTGCCGCCGCCTGGGGGATGTACCGCGTGAGCATGAGTGGTCCCAGATGGCCTTGACGATTTAAGACGCTGCCGCGCAGCGAAAGTTGCCATCACGATGGCGCAAGAAGCATGCACACCGAATGCCACTCATCTCGCAAACAACTGCACCGGATACATTTATCGGGATGAGTTCCAAGGCATGCGAACAATCCGGATATTAGCGTAGCCGGGCTTGGCTTTCAGCATCTGCATCTGTTTCTGCGCCGCTTCGATCGGCGCAAAACCCCGCGCCTGTGCATGATTCGCGGGCGGCTATCGACCAGTGCAGTCTGTACGAATGCCGCATAGCCGCTGGCGCGCAGCAGCTCTACCTGCTGATCGGCGCCGGCCCGATCGAAATAAGAAGCGATGTTGATCGCCCAATTGCCGCCGTTGCCTGTCTCAGATGTAACGGATGTAACGGATGCAGCAGCCGGAGCAGACGCAGACGAATGACTCGCATCAGCTTCAGCAGGCATCAACGGCGTTGGAGATGCGGGCGCCTGCGATGGAGCATCGCCCATCGGCGCAGTCGTCAACGTGGGTATCTCCAAACCAAAATTACGCCGCAGGTTGTCCCAGGTTTTTGAATCGCGCGCGAAGCTTTTCGGTTCTTCACCATTCGCCAGCCGGTAGCAGCTGGTCGCGAGCAGGCTGCGCGGCTTGCTGGCGGTGATCGGCGTGGCGACCAGTTTTCCGCGGGCCACACAGACTTTGGCTTCCGCCGCTGCGCTTTCAAAAAAATATTCGCCATCGCCAAGGCTGGCGCGCTGACCGCTGAAATATAGATATAGCGGCGTATCGACATCGGCTGGCGTCAAGACGATGCGCAGGAATCCATGTTCCAGGTTGAAGATGCTTTTGCGATCCTTGCGCGCGATGCCAGACGCGAGTTTTTCGAGGCTCAACTCACTGCGCGGACCCAGTTCGAGAATGCCACCCTGCGCCAGCCTTAGTGCGAGATGGGCGTTGGCATCGAGATGCAGCACATCGCGCTCGATCACCGTCTCGCTCAGTTGCAATGGGTGACGCTCGCCGAGCCGCTCGACGCTGGCGCCGCCGCTGACTGCAGCAACTGTTATCGGCGGACCCTGCTGTGTTGCCGGAGTTGCCAGTTCTGCACCATGCGCATTCAGTGCGGCGGCAGCCAGCAGCGACACAACGATCGATCGCAGCGGCGATCGAAACGCCAGCATCACGGCATCAGCGTATCGAACGCTTTGCCCCAGGCGATGGCGCGGCCCTGCGCCCAGTCCACGCCCATGTCGCGCAGCGGCTGCATCATCGCCGGCGTTTCGACATGCTCGGCGATGGTTTTCAAACCCATTTCGTGACCGATGCTGTTGATCGATTCGACCATGCCGCGGTCGGCGCGGCTGGCCAGCATAGCCCGCACGAAGCTGCCGTCGATCTTGAGGAAATGCACGGTGAAGTTTTTCAGGTAATTGAACGAGGCCATACCGGAGCCGAAATCGTCCAGCGCGAAGCGGCAGCCGCAGAGTGAAATGCGCTGGATAAAGCGTACTGCTTCGGTCAAACGCGAAACCGCTGCGGTCTCGGTGATTTCAAAACAGATGCGCTTCGGATCGACGCCGGAGCTATCGAGTTCGGCCAGTACGAAATCCAGCAATTTGGGATCGCCGAGCGATTGACCCGACAGGTTCACCGCATAAATGATCTCATCCGGCGGCAACTGAGCAATACCGCGGAAAGCCTTGCGCAGCACCCAACGGTCGAGCGCACCCATCAGGAAATAGCGCTCCGCAGCCTGGATGAACGACGCCGGCAACAGCAGCTTGCCATCGGCTTCGCGCATGCGCACCAGCAATTCCCGATACACCACCTGCTTGGGCGATTCGATGCTGACTACATCTTCGTAATGCAGCACGAAGCGGTCTTCATCGAGCGACTTGCCGATCTTGCCGACCATGCTCATCTGCACGTGGCGGCTGGCCATTTCGTCGTCGTTGCCGGCAAACAGCACGCGATCGCGGCCGGCATCCTTGGCGACGAAGCAGGCCGCATCGGCCATGCTCATGGCATGCGTGATGTCGGCCGCATTGCTGTCGATCAAGGCGGCACCGATGGTGATGGTGACGGCGTAGGTGTGACCCTGCCAGGCGAAGCGGAAACGGCGCGCGGTATCGATCAGGCTATCGGCCACGGCGCGCGCGGTTTGCAGATCGTGGCCGAACAGCAGCACGCCGAATTCGTCGCCGCCGAGCCGCGCAAAGGCATCGTCTGCGGCCACGCGCGAACGCAGTTCGCCGGCTAGTTCGTGCAGCAGTTCATCGCCAGCGCCATGACCCAGCGTATCGTTGATGACCTTGAACTGGTCGATATCGATGTAGCACAGCACCGCGGTTGCGCCGCTGGTTTTTGCGTTGGCGACCATCGCTCGCGCGCGCGCCTCGAACTCGGCGCGGTTCAGCAGGCCGGTAAGGGTGTCGTGGGTGGCGCGATAGGCCAGCTCTTCGGTCAGCAGATTCATTTCGCTGACGTCGTCGAATACCAGCACCACACCCGACTGCGCACTCGCTGCAGACCGCAAACGCAAACGCAGCGCGAAGCGGCGGCCATCGCGGTGACGCAGGTAATACGCTTCCGGATCGTCGCCGACCGGCTTGCCGGCAAGCGCGCTATCGATCGGGTTGATCACATCCATCACCATGGCTCCGGTTGCCGTTTGCAGCCGGAAAACGCGCGCGTACGGTTGCTGTAACGCCTCGGCGCGGCTCCAGCCAGTGAGCTGTTCGGCCATCGTGTTGATTTCGAGCACCTTGCCGCTGGCGTCGAGCACGATTACGCCTTCGGTCAGCGCGGCGAGCGTGGTATGCACCAGCACCAGCGCGCGATCGAGGCGTTCGCGCAGGCGTACATCGGCCTGATTGCTGATCAGCTGCACATGAATCAGCGGCTCGCTGGCGGCGTCGACACGCGATAGATGCAAACGCGCGGCCGAGCCATCGACCAGATTCAGCGCGAAATCCACCTCGCCGCCGGGATTCAGCGTAGACCATTGCTGGGCCAGCACAATCGACGATTCCGGCGCCATCAGATCGCTCAGCTTCGGCTTCGATGCCGTCTTCGGGCGCGGTTTCAATTGCTGCGCGAATTGATATTGCGCGGCAGCGTTGCTTTCCAGAATGCCGCCATCGGCCGCGACGATCAGCCCCGGCTGACGGCTCATGGCAAAGGTATGCCGGTACGAATCCATCGGAACCGCGGTTTCGCTGCGGCGCTTGCGCGAAAAGCGGGCGGCACGTTCAACCCGCAGCAACAGCCCCGGCGCGGCCTTCATCGGCCGGAACAGATCGGCATGCGCCTGCAGGAATTTTTGCGCACCGGCGGCAAGCAGACCGCCCGGCCGCAGCACTGAGTGCAGACGCTCCAGCATTGCGCGTTCGATCGCCGGATTCAGTTCTTCGAGCAGACTCTGGCAAACGATCAGGTCGACATCGAAAAACGGCGGCGGTGCATCCTGCGCGTGGCGTAGAAAAATCACATGCCGGCGCAGGGCCGGTTGTACCAGCCATTCGGCGCCCGATCGAATCAGGTTTTGCGATCGCAAAGCTGGCGGAACATATTCGGCAGCGGCGGCCGAAAAATGGCCGGCCTGCGCGAACTGGATCGAGGCGACGTCCGAATCGGTGCCGTAAATCAGGAAATCGCTGTCCGCTTCGCGCAGCGCCATCGCCTGAGATGTAACCATCGCCACCGCATACGCTTCTTCGCCTTCGCCATCGTTGCAGGGCACCCAAATCTGCGGGCGCGCCGATTGCGACAGCACGTCCGGCAACTGCTGCAACAAGGCGGCATGCAGTTCGGTATCTGCGAACAGCAGGCCTTGCGGCCGCGACAGATCACGCGCCAGCCATGTGGCTTCGGCGGAATCGCCCATCACCCGCTTGGCGTATTGCTCCAGCGTGAGCGGACTCAGCTGACGCGCTCGGCGTTCGAGCCGACGCTGCACCATAGCCTGCGGAAAGCGGCCCAGATCGCTGCCGATCTTGTGCAGCGCCGCGACGATATCCGCATATGCAGCACTGGGCCAGACCCAAGCAGCGCTGGCGCCGTTATCAGTCATGACGAGCAATCCGGCCCGCGCAGCGGGGCCATTGAGCTTGCTCTTTCATGCGCAACACTCCGCGGTTTTCTTGAGCGTGGCCAATGCTTTCTCCGGGAAAAGTGGACTATCCCATGAACCTTAACACTTGCGCCATAGGCCGCTTTCACCAGTTAGCCTACCGATCGATGACGCCGGTCGAAAAATCAGAGCGGCAATTGGGATCAGCATTCAGACAGGGGATCGGAAAGAACCGGTAGTAGCTCGCTAGCGCGAACCGGCGAGAACCGGCAAGGCACCTTGCAGAATCCGGCGCACTTTCGACATGCCCTGTTCGATCGACTGCGCGATCTCCGCATGGATTTCGCCGGTGCCGATGCCGCAGGCCCAGTTCACGCTGAGCGCCAGGCAGGCATATTCGAGCCCGAGTTCGCACGCAAGCGCGGCTTCCGGCATGCCGGTCATGCCGACCATATCGCAGCCATCGCGCTGCATGCGCTTGATCTCGGCTGGCGATTCGAGCCGCGGGCCTTGCGTGATCCCCATCACACCGCCATCGATGATGTCGATCTTTGCTGCCAGCGCCGCATGCACCAGCTCACGCCGCACGCGAGTGTGGTACGGCGCGTTGAATTCGATGTGCTGGACATGATCGCCGCTGCCATCCGAATAGCTGTGCACGCGGCCCCAGGTGTAGTCGACCAAATCCACCGGCGCGGCCACCGCGGCCGGCGGGAACCACGGCGCGATACCGCCGACTGCCGCGATCGCCACCACCGATTTCACGCCGGTTTCGCGCAGCGCCCAGATGTTCGCCCGATAGTTGATTGCATGCGGCGGCAACGTGTGGCCTTCGCCATGCCGCGCCAGAAACACCGCGTCGATGCCATGAATGTTGCCGATCAGCAGCGGCGCACTCGGTTTTCCATAGGGCGTTTCGACGATGCGCTGCTCGCGGATATCCAGCCCCGGCCATTGATTCATGCCGGTGCCGCCGATCACTGCAATTCGGGCTGTGTGTTGATCTGACATCTGCGCCTTGTGAGCTGAAGTTTTTAACGATGGGATGAATTACTTGACCGCATGAATCGCCGGCAGCTGACGCCAGTATTCCTTGTAATCCATGCCGCAGCCGAAAACATAACGGTCCGGCAGTTGCAGGCCGATGAACTCGGCATGTGCGGATGGCGCGCGGCGGTCGTGCAGCTTCTCGGCCAGCACGGCGACCTTCAGGCTCTGCGGCTGCTGCGCCTGCAATTCGGTGCGGATAGCGACCAGTGTATGGCCTTCATCGAGAATGTCGTCGATCACCAGCACATGACGGCCGGCCAGCGCGCTATCCGGCCGCCGTTTCCACAATAGGCCGCCGCCGCGGGTCTCGCCGCGATAGCGTGTGGCATGCAGATAATCGACTTCAAATGCGAAATCGAGCCGTCGCAGAATTTCCGCGGCCGGCACCAGACCACCGATCATCACCACCAGCATCAACGGATTCAACGCTGCGTATTCGGCACTAATCTTCTGAGCGAGCGCATCGTAAGCCGCCACCACTTGCTCGGCGCTGCAAATACAATCGGCCTGCGCGAGCACGGCCTGCGCTTCCTGTAGCCGGCTCATGCGGCCACGGCTCCGGCGACTTCGCGGCGATACAACTTCGCCAGCCTTGCGCTGGCCAGCGGCCGCCGTGCGGGCACTTTCAATTGCGACAGCAGCGTCGTCAACGCCGCGCGATCGTTGCACACCGGCAGCATGTCGCAATCCGCATCGAGTGCGACTTCCGCGCGCTCGACGATATCGCCGATCACCGCCGCACCGGCCATGCTCAGATCGTCCGCGAAGATGGCGCCGTGGTAGTTCAACTTCTCGCGCAGGATGCCGCGCACCCAGGCACGCGAAAACGACGCCGGTTTATCGTCGACCGCCGAATAGCGCACATGCGCCAGCATCAGCGATTCGATGCCATCACCAATCAATGCAGCAAACGGCAGCAGATCGTGAGCTTCGATATCGGCTAGCGCGCGCCGATCGATCGGCAGATCCGTATGCGAATCCGCCGCGACTGCGCCGTGGCCGGGAAAGTGTTTGCCGGTCGCCGCCATGCCTGCGGCGTTGAGGCCTTCACGGAAGGCGCGCGCCAGCGCGATCACCACTTGCGGATCAGCGGCGAATGCGCGGTCGCCGATGATCTGGCTGATACCGTGATCCAGATCGAGCACCGGCGCGAAACATAAATCGATGCCATAGCTGCCAAGTTCCTGGCCGATCAACAAACCTTGCGCCTGCGCTTCCGCTTTCGCTTGCAATGCGGATTCGGCGTAAAGCTTGCCGATGGCGCCCATCGCCGGAATCCGCGAAAAACCCACGCGAAAACGCTGCACGCGGCCGCCTTCGTGATCGACCGCGATCAGCAGTCTTTGCCGCGGTTTGATCGCCGCCAGATCGGCGCAAACTTTGCGCAGCTGTTCCGGTTCCGCGTAGTTGCGCGCGAACAAGATCACGCCGCCGACCAGCGGATGCGCCAGCACTTCGCGGTCTTCGGCCGTCACTTCCAGACCACCGATATCGCCCATCAAAGGGCCGATGCTTCTCATGCGTTTGAGCGGTTCCTGAAAGGGTGACTGCGGCGATGACTCGAACGATTCATGTGACCGCGCTTCGGTTCAACGACGCTCGGCAGGCGTCCATTCACGATACGGTTTTGAAGCCAGTGCGTGATTGTAATAGCGCCGCTCGGCGGTGACTTCGCGTCCGAGCCAGTCCGGTGTGACGAAGCTCTCATTTTCATGCGTCAATTCGATTTCGGCGACGATCAGGCTGGCATTGTCGCCTTCAAATTCGTCGATTTCCCAGACCAGATGCGCAGTATCGGCGAGCGCATTGCCATCGGCAACGAGCGCTTGCGCGGGCACATAGTGCCGCGTCTTCAGGATCAGCCCGGCGCACAGATTCGCCAGCATTTCCTCGGCATCCGCCACCGGAATTTCATACTCGTATTCCGCACGGGCCGCACCCACCACCGACGCCTTGATGTTCAGCACGCCAACCCAGGGACCGCCTTGCCGCGAGACATGCGTTTCATCCGCCGCCACAGCGCCGCGGCCTTCGAGCCGGACCCGCACCGAGGCGCGACCCCCGGCTTCCTGCAAATAGCCATGCCGCATCGGCACCTGCTTGAATACCTGTGCACGCCAGCCGTCGCCAGTCACCAGGAATTTACGCTCGATCTCTAATGCCATATCGGAAAGCTCGGGTGATCACTCATGTGGAAGCTCGAATAGCGCCATCGACTCGACATGCGCGGTGTGCGGAAACATATCCAGCGCGCCAACGCGCGTCAGCCGATAGCCGTGGGTGTTCACCAGTTCGCCCGCATCGCGCGCCAGCGTCGCCGGGTGACAGGAAATGTAGACGATCCGCTGCGGCCGCTGCCTTGCGATCAGCGGCAGCATTTCGCGCGCGCCGCTGCGCGGCGGATCGAGCAGCACGCTTTCAAACGGCTCGCGCAGCCACGCTGCCTGCGCATCCGGCGCGAACAGATCGGCCTGCACGAAATTCGCATCGAAACCATTGCGCTGCAGATTGGCGCGGCCTTTGGCAACCAGTTCAGCCGCACCTTCCACCGCCGTTACTTGCGCACCAAGCGCGGCCAGCGGTAGCGTGAAATTGCCGAGTCCGGCGAACAGCTCCAGCACTTTCGCACCCGGCTGCGGCGCCAGCCATTGCAGCGCTTGACGCACCATCTGCTGGCTCACATCGCTGTTGATCTGGACGAAATCCATCGGCCCGAATTCGAGTTCGGCTGTGCCGCCATCCGGCGAATATCGCAAGCTGCGCGGGCTAGCCAGCGCTTCGAGTTCGGCGCGACTGCCGCTTTGCAGGTAGAGATCGAAATCATGGTCGATGGCAAACGCGCGCAAGGCCGAGCGATCCGCCGCGTCGGGATCGCGCAGCACGCGGATCACCAGCGCGACGTGACCGGCGCAGGCCACTTCGATCTGCGGCACTTCGGCCGCGATCGACAAGCCATCCAGCACTTGCGCCAGCGCGCGCAGCTGCAAACCGACGCGCTGATCCAGCACTACGCAGGATTCGATCGGGGCCAGAAAACGCGCCTCGCGTTCTCGGAAACCGACCAGCACCCCGCCCTTCTTCAACACCTGCTTGACACCCAGCCGCGCACGCCGCCGATAGCCCCAGATTTCGCCGATGATCGGTGCTGCAATCTGTTCCGGCACCACGCCGCCGATCCGCAGCAGCGCATCCAGCAACTGCTTCTGCTTGAAGGCGATCTGCGCCGCCGGCGCCAGATGTTGCAAAACACAGCCGCCGCACACACCGAAATGCTTGCAGCGCGGTTCGACGCGATCCTTCGACGCCACTTCCACCGCAGACGCAGTACCTTCATCGGCACTACGCGTGATCTTGGCAAGCCGATAACGTACGCGCTCGCCGGGCAAGGCGCCGTGAATGAAGACGACCTTGCCATCCTCACGCCGTGCCACGCCGCGGCCATCGTGCGCGAGATCGACGATGTCGGCTACCAACTCCTCGGTAGGCAGCGGCTTCGGCCGCGCGCGGCGCCCCATCAGTTCAACATCCGTTTGCTATCACTGCGCAGACATCGCCGGCCACGCTGCCAGAAATTCACGCCAGTGCGCAGCCGCGCTGGCGCTGACGAAATCGCGCGCACGTTGCAGCTCCGCCGCATGCTCATCCACCGTAAGCAGGCCGCGCATCAACTGGAAGCGCAGAAACACCAGATAGGTGTTCAGCACATCGGTTTCGCAGTAGTCCCGAATCGCAGCGATCTGGCCTTCACGAAACGCGGCCGCGACCTTGGAGCCATCCATGCCGAGCTTGCCTGGAAAACCGAGCAGCAGCGCGATTTCATTCAGCTTGGCGACAGCTCGGCCGTTGTATAGCGCGAGTACATCCATCAAATCCGTATGGCGGAATTGATAGCGGCCAAGATAGCTGTTCCATTTGGACTCACGATCGAAATGGCCGGTATCCCAATACGCGGGTGCGACCACGCCATGAATCAGCGCGCGGTAATGCAGCACCGGCAGATCGAAACCGGAGCCGTTCCACGACACCAGCGTCGGCTTGTATTTCTCGATGCCATCGAAGAATCGTCGGATCAGATCGGCCTCCGGCGCATCCGGCTCGCCGAGCGACCACACCTTGAAATCTTCGCCACGCCGCAAGGCCACTGAAATCGCTACCACGCGATGCAGATGCAGCGGCTGAAAATCAGTGCCCTTTTCCGCCATGCGCAGGCTCGCCATCGCCTGCTCGGCAGCGGCATCGTCGAGGCCATCGAGACCATGAATGCGCCGGCCGCCAGCGACATCCGGCACCGTTTCAATATCGAACACCAGCACCGGCTCGCGCATCGGCATCAGTTCATCACTCGCGGCATCAGCAAGGTTTTAGTCGGGATACACGCCAGTGGAAATGTACCGATCGCCACGATCACAGATGATTGCTGCAATCGTCGCGCCGCTGACTTCCTTGCAAATCTGCAAGGCCGCCCACACCGAGCCGCCGGACGATGGGCCGGCGAAAATACCTTCGCGCGCCGCCAGCAGGCGCATCGTATCTTCAGCGTTTTTACTGCTGGCTTCGAGCACGCGATCGACTCGTCGCGCGTCGAAAATCTTCGGCAGATAGGCTTGCGGCCACTTGCGGATGCCGGGAATGGACGACTCGCCATCCGGCTGCACGCCGACGATCTGGATCGCATCATTCTGCTCTTTGAAATAACGCGAGCAGCCCATGATGGTGCCGGTGGTGCCCATCGTCGCCACGAAATGCGTGAGCTTGCCTGCCGTGGCCTGCCAGATTTCCGGCGCGGTGCCCTCGAAGTGCGCGCGTGGATTGTCCGGGTTGGCAAACTGGTTCAGCACGCGACCCTTGCCCGCAGCCTGCATTTCATCCGCCAGATCGCGCGCGTATTCCATGCCCTGCTCCTGCGTCACCAGCAGAATTTCCGCACCGAAGGCTTTCATCGACGCGCGGCGTTCCGCACTCATGTGTTCGGGCATGATCAGCAGCATGCGATAACCCTTGAGTGCTGCCGCCATCGCCAGCGCAATGCCGGTGTTGCCGGAAGTGGCTTCGATCAAGGTATCGCCCGGCTTGATTTCGCCGCGTTCTTCGGCGCGCAGGATCATCGAATACGCCGGCCTGTCTTTCACCGAACCGGCGGGATTATTTCCCTCCAGCTTCAGCAGCAGACGGTTATCGCCAATCCCCGGCAAGCGGGTGACTTCGACCAGCGGCGTGTTGCCGATGGTATCGGCGAGCGTTGTGTTGGGCATCCGCTAGTTTAACGTCTGGCGCGAGCATTCAGCCTGCGGATTTGCGGTGCTGATAATGCGAACAGCGCCTGAATCGATCGACCCAGGCGCTATTTTTACATCGCGCTACTGAAGCCCGCTCAAACCACCTTGATCAGCAGCATCACCAACATGCCCGCCACCGCCGCGCGAAACGCCCACACATAAGGCGCTTTGAAACGGGTCAGTCGGGTGAACTCATCGTAGTACGTCATGCGCATAAAAAACTCCCTGTGGTTGCTGCACGCGGCGCCGAATCACCGCGCCTTGATCGTCCCGCACACAGGCCCGCAAACAAATCCGTTTCCGGATAGCCGGCAGCTGAAACAGGACAAGCGAGTCAGGCGTCTGCCCGGTAACACAAACGCTTGATGAACATCGAGCCGATGCGGTGTTCACTAACTTTATCGAGTGACGGTTGATCGTGGTGGTGTACCGTCACTCGACGTTCGATTCGCAAATCAGCACTATTGAAAGCCTCTGCCAGCGCACGCAGGTTATTGCTCGCTGCCTTGCAGAACCGGAGTCGCCATGACGTCATTCACCATTCCCTTTTCCGTGCTGGATCTGTCGCCGGTGATTGTGGGTGACACACCCGCGCAGGCGTTCCGCAATACGCTCGATCTCGCAAAGCATGCGGAGGCCTGGGGCTACCGGCGCTATTGGCTGGCGGAGCACCACAACATGACCGGTATCGCCAGCGCGGCGACTTCGGTGGTGGTGGGCTACGTGGCGGGCGGCACGCAGACGATCCGCGTCGGCGCGGGCGGCATCATGCTGCCGAACCATGCGCCGCTGGTGATCGCGGAGCAGTTCGGCACGCTCGAATCGCTGTATCCGGGCCGCATTGATCTTGGCCTCGGCCGCGCTCCGGGTACGGATCAACTCACCGCGCGGGCGCTGCGGCGTGATTTCATGTCGGCCGCGAACAGTTTTCCGCAGGATGTGATGGAGCTGCGCCGCTACTTCGGCGAAGTGGAGCCGGGTCAGGCGGTACGTGCGGTGCCGGGCGCGGGCTTGCAGGTGCCGCTGTGGCTGCTCGGCTCCAGTACATTCAGTGCGCAGCTGGCGGCGGCACTCGGTCTGCCGTTCGCATTCGCTTCGCATTTTGCGCCGGCGGAGATGGAGAACGCGCTGCGGCTCTATCGCAACCAGTTCAAGCCCTCGTCGCAACTGGCCAAGCCTTACGCGATGCTCTCGCTGAATGTGTTCGCGGCGGATGACGATCTTGCAGCCGTGCATCTCTCAACTTCGCTGCAGCAGCAGTTCCTCAACCTGATTCGCGGACGCCCCGGCCAAGTGCCGCCACCGGTGGCGAATATGGATGGCTTGTGGTCCGAAGTCGAGCGGCACCATGTCCATAAAGCGCTGGAATGTTCGGTGGTGGGTACGGCGGAGAATGTAGAGCGCGGCATGCGCCGGTTCATCGAGCGTTATCAGCCGGACGAACTGCTGGTCACCGGCCTGATGTACGACCACACCGCACGCCTGCGTTCGTTCGAGATCGTGGCGCAGGTGCGCGAGCGGCTTGGTCTCGGTGGAGTTGGATTAGCAGCCGCGTAGCGTGGCGAAGGCATCCAGCGGCGCGCGCTCGGATTGCAGGCGATCGAGCGGCACGGCGTGATCCGCATAGCCGATCGCCATGCCGCAGAACAGCATCAGTTCATCCGGCGGCGCCAGCACTTCACGCACAGTGTCGTGATACAGCGACCAGGCTTCCTGCGCGCAGCTGTCGAGCCCGTGTTCGCGCAATAACAGCATCACGGTTTGCAGATACATGCCGAGATCGGACCACTGCGGCGGCCCCATCTGGCGATCGATGAAGCACATCAAGCCCACCGGCGCACCGAAGAAGTCGAAGTTGTTCTGAATCCATTGCAAGCGGCCGAGCTTGTTCTCGCGCGGGATACCGAGCAGCGCGTACATCGCCTCACCGATGGCAAAACGCTGGTTGCGATAAGGCTCGCTGAGCGACGGCGGATACACCGCATATTCCGGCTTCGGCGGCGTTGGCCGGGTACGCAGGCGCAGCCGGATCGCAGCCTTCAGTTCGGTCAGCGGCTCGCCCGCCAGCGCATAAATGCGCCAGGGTTGCAGATTGCCGCCGGAAGGCGCTCGCGCCGCATTCGCCAGCACCTCGCGCAGCACTTCCGGCGACACGGGCTGATCGGTGTAGGCGCGCACGCTGCGGCGCGTGGCTACCGCTTCAGAGACGTTCATCGGTGATGATTTTCATTGACGTTGGGTCACGCCGGGTACTTTATCGATCTCTCGAAACAATGGCCGCGAAAACAAGGTAAGCCTGCTAAACGAAAACGGGCGCCCTCGCGGAGCGCCCGTTTTTTATCACGCCGACTGAAGCGTTTAGTTTCTGCTCTTGTCGACCAGCTTGTTCCTGGCGATCCACGGCATCATCGAACGCAGCTTGGCGCCGACTTCTTCGATCTGATGCTCGGCGCCGATGCGACGGCGCGCTTTCAGCGTGGGCTGGCCGGCGGTGTTTTCGAGCACGAAGTCACGCGCGAACTGGCCGGTTTGAATCTCGCTTAGAATCTTTTTCATCTCCTTCTTGGTTTCTTCGGTGACGATGCGCGGGCCGCGCGTGTAGTCGCCATATTCGGCCGTGTTGGAGATCGAATAACGCATGTTGGCCATGCCGCCCTCGTACATCAGATCGACGATCAGCTTGAGTTCGTGCAGGCACTCGAAGTAGGCCATTTCCGGCGCGTAGCCGGCTTCCACCAGCGTCTCGAAACCGGCCTGCACCAGCGCGGTGGCGCCGCCGCAGAGCACCGCCTGCTCGCCGAACAGATCGGTTTCGGTTTCCTCGCGGAAGTTGGTTTCGATAATGCCGGCGCGACCGCCACCGTTAGCGCTGGCGTAGGAGAGCGCGATGGCCTTGGCCTGGCCGCTGGCATCCTGCTGCACAGCAATCAGGCTGGGCACGCCGCCGCCCTGCGTGTACGTCGAACGAACCGTGTGGCCTGGGCCTTTCGGCGCGATCATGATGACGTCGAGATCGGGCCGCGGTTCGATCAAGCCGAAGTGGATGTTGAAGCCGTGTGCGAACGCGAGTGCAGCGCCCTTTTTCAGGTTTGGCGCAACGCTGTCTTCGTAGATTTTGCGCTGGCCTTCGTCGGGCGCCAGGATCATCACCAGATCAGCGGCTTTCACCGCGTCGGCGACGTCGGCAACCTTGAGTCCGGCGGCTTCCGCCTTGGCCCAGGATTTGGAACCCTTGCGCAGCGCTACGGTGACATCGACACCGCTATCCTTCAGGTTCTGCGCATGGGCATGACCCTGCGAGCCGTAGCCGAGAATGACGACCTTCTTCGATTGGATCAGCGAGAGGTCGGCGTCTTTATCGTAATAAACGGTGATGCTCACTTAGGTACTCCAGGGTTGCGTCGGAAAACGGATGAGTAATGCGTTTGGAAAACCGGGGCGGCTCAGGCCGGCAATGCCAGCACACCGTCGCCCGATTGCAGCGCGGCAGTGCCGCTGCGTACCAGCTCCAGCACGCGGCCGATGGCGGACAGTTCGGTGAGGAAGGCGTTGACTTCGGCACCGGTACCGGTGAGCTGCACGGTGCGGCTGGTAGCGGTTTCGTCGAGCACGATGCCGCGATGTTTGCGCACGCAATCCACCACCTGCCGCGCGTTCTTGCTATCGACCTGCACCTTCAGCAGCAGCAGTTCGCTTTCCAGATGATCGACCGCAGTGAGATCGACGATTTCGACGATGTCCACCAGCTTGCGCGATTGCTTGATGATCTGGTCGATCACCGCATCGCTGCCCATCGTCACGAGTGTGAGGCGCGAAACGGTGGCGTCGTGCGTCGGCGCAACCGTCAGCGACTCGATGTTGTAGCCGCGTGCCGAAAACATACCGGCCACCCGCGCCAGAGCGCCGGCTTCGTTTTGCAACAGGATGGAAATGATGTGACGCATGAGAACCCGCAAAAGACCTGAGCGAGTCCACAGCCGGACTCTCGGGGGCGCGAAAATAGCCGCAAAGCGCTGATCCCGCAAGTCTCAGCACCGCCGCGGTGGAAGTCGGTGAAATCGTCGAGTTCATGATAGTGTCTTTATGTACACTATTCGCTGATTATTGATCCTTCAATTGTCAACCTCCCGTTCCCGACCGTGGCTGAATGTTTGCCCTCTGCATTGGCAGTTGCCCTCGCCGGCCGCGGCGATGTCTGGCGCGGCGCATCCGGCGCGAAGCCACGCACCGAAGCCAGCGGCTTTACCGCGCTCGACACCCAACTGCCGGGTGGCGGCTGGCCTCTGGGTGCGCTCAGCGAATTACTGCTCGACGCCGAGGGTGTCGGCGAATTGCAATTGGTATTACCGCTGCTGGCGCGGCTGACGCAGGCCAATCGTCATGTCGCGCTAGTCGCGCCGCCGCACATTCCTTATGCGCCCGCGTTAGCGCAGGCGGGGCTGGTGCTGGCGCGTGTAGTAGTGGTCGATTCACACCGCAGCGAAGGGGTCTGGGCGGCCGAACAATTGTTGCGATGTTCCGCCTATGGCGCTGTGCTGGCCTGGACGCCGCAGCTGCGCGAAGCCGAATCGCGTCGCTTGCAGTTGGCCGCAGAGAACAGCGGCAATATCGGCTTGATCTACCGGCCAACACACGCACTCGGTGCTGCCAGCGTGGCTGCATTGCGGCTGCGGCTGCGGCGACGCGATGAGCGTCTCGAAATCGAAATCCTGAAGGCGCGCGGCGGCCTTGCCGGCAAGCGTTTTTTTGCCGATGACATGAGTCTCGCTGGCACATCGGTAGCTGCTCGATTGCCAGCTGCGAGTCTCGTGTGAAAAGCCGCATGCTTTGGCTCGCCGCAGACTTGCGCAATCTGCCGCTGGAAGCATTGTCGCAAGAGGTATCGCAGCGGCATGCGGATTATGTGGTCACGCAAAGCCGTGGCAGTCGGCGCTGGGTAATCGCATCCAGCAATCCGCAAATAACGGCCGGCCTTGATCTCAACCTTGCACGCATGCGTCGGCCTCATTTGATGGCTGTTGAACGCCAGCCGGCGCGGGAGTTGCAGGCACTCGAAACACTGGCTTGCGCGGCTTATGGTTTCGGCGATCGCATCACTTTCCGCATCGACGAACCGGCGCCTGATTTCGCCAGCCCGCGCTGCACACTATGGGTGGAAATCGGCACCAGCCTCAAGTTGTTTGGCGGGCTTGATCGCTTGCTGGACAAGATCGAACGTGAGTTCGCCAGCCTTGAACACTGCGCCAGCTTCGGCGTCGCGCCCACGCTCGAAGCAGCGGCAGCACTGGCACGTCACGGCGCACCGCCGGTGTGTTCATTCGATGAATTGCCCGATGCCCTTACTAGCCTGCCGCTCGCCGCGCTGTCGCTCGACGCCGGCACACGCGACCTGCTCGCCGATAGCGGACTCCGCCTTACTGGCGAAGTTCTGCTGCTGCCGCGCAAGGCGCTGACTCAACGCATCGGCGGTGCGGCCATGACTTATCTCGACCGCTTGACCGGTGCGGCACCCGACCTGCTGCGGTGGTATCGGCCGCCCGCCTTTTTTTCGCGCTGGCTCGATTTTGAAATCGAGATCGAGGACAGCGAACGCCTGGCTTTTCCATTGCGCCGGCTGCTCGGCGAACTCGCGTGTTACTTGCGCGCCCGCGCCACTGGCGTGCAGCAATTCCATTTTGAGATCACTCACGCAAGATCGGATGGCCGCGAACATCCACCGACGCGGATAGCAATGAACCTCAGCAGCCCCAGCCGCGACGAGGGCTTGATATTGCGCGTGACGCGCGAAAGGCTTGGCACAGTAACGATGCCCGCGCCGGCACGCACGTTAAGCCTGATCGCCAAACATTTCGCCGCGCCGGCTGGCAGTCAGCAGGATCTGTTCGATAGCCGCGCGCGTAGCGACGAAGACGCGGCAGCAGTGATCGACCGGCTGATGGCGAAGCTCGGCACCGCTGCGATCTGGCGCCCTGCGGTGGTCGACGATCATCGGCCGGAAAAAGCCTGGCGCGCAATGCCACTCGATCGGATTCCGAGCGGTGAAAATGCCGACTTAAATGCGCGCCCAGCCTTGCTGTTGCGTCATCCACAGCGCCTGCAACGACCGCCGTCGATCATTGGCGATGTCGAAAGAATCGCAGGCGGATGGTGGGACGAATTCGATCTTCAGCGCGATTATTTTTGCTGTGAACTCGATCAAGGTGCGCGCGGCTGGGCTTATCTCGATCGAGGTGATGGTCAGCTTTATCTGCACGGTATTTGGGCCTAGTAAAAGCAGCAGTGTTTCGATCTCCAAGACACGCAGCACAGCCCCATTCCGACGAATTCGAACTTTCAATTAGCGGAAATAAATCGATGCTTCCCTCAATGCTCATTTGATCGATGCCTTACGCCGAACTTCACGCACTGAGCAATTTCTCGTTCCAACGCGGCGCCTCGCATGCGCGCGAGTTGATCGGGCAAGCGGCCGATCTTGGCTATGCGGCGATTGCGATTACCGATGAGTGTTCACTCGCCGGCATCGTGCGTGCGCATCGGGCCGCGATCGACGAAAACAATGCCGGCCGTATAAAGCTGATCGTTGGCGCGGAATTCCATTGCGTGGATGGATTGCAGCTGGTTTTGCTGGCACCGGACAAGCGCGCTTATCAGCAGATTTCCGCCTTGATTACGCGCGCACGCAGCCAGGCACGCAAAGGCGACTATCGACTCACGCGCGAGGACATCGCCGAGTTATGCAGCGATACTTTCGTGCTGTGGCTGCCGGCCAACGATGCTGCAGTCAGCGATGCGCGATGGATTCGCCAGCACTTTGACGATGCCTGGCTGGCGATCGAACTGCACCGCGAAGGCAACGACAGCGCCCGACTCGCGCATCTGCAAGCACTCGCTGCGGCGACGGGTTTACGCTGCGTGGCCAGCGGCGACGTGCGCTATCACACCCCCAGACGGCGAGCGCTGCACGATGTGATGACTGCACTTCGACACCAGTTAACGCTGCGTCAATGCGGTACACGGCTGCTGAAAAATGCCGAGCGCTACTTGCGCCCGCTCGATCAACTGGCGCGAATTTATCCGCCGAAAGTGCTCGCCGAAAGTGCTGCCATCGCTGCGCGATGCCACTTCTCGATGAGCGAGATCACCTACGATTATCCGAACGAGCTGGTGCCAGCGGGAAGCACCCCGACCGAGCACCTGCGCGCGCTAACCGAGCGCGGCATTCGCTGGCGTTGGCCACAAGGTGAATCGACCAGGGTGCGCGAGACGATCGAACGCGAATTGGCCTTGATCGCGGAGCTGGGCTACGAAGCGTTTTTCCTCACGGTTCACGATATCGTCGCGTTTGCCAACCGCGAAAATATCCTGTGCCAGGGCCGCGGCAGCGCTGCGAATTCGGCAGTGTGCTATGCGCTCGGGATTACCGCAGTCGATCCGCAAACGCAGCACGTCGTATTTGCGCGTTTCCTGTCGAGAGAGCGCGCCGAACCGCCGGATATCGACGTCGATTTCGAGCATCAGCGGCGCGAAGAGGTGATCCAGTACATCTACCAAAAATATGGACGCGAGCGTGCGGCGATTGCGGCCACCGTCATTCAATATCGTTCGCGCTCGGCCTTGCGCGATGTCGGCCGCGCGCTGGGCGTGGCGCCCGAAAGTATCGGCCGGCTGGCGAAGTCACTGGCCTGGTGGGACGATCCAGACAAGCTCGGCGAACGCCTGCACGCACTCGGTTTCGATCCGCGCGATCGGCAGTTGAAATTGTGGATGAGGCTAACGCGCGAACTGATCGGCTTTCCGCGGCATTTGTCGCAGCATGTCGGCGGTTTCGTCATCTCCGAACGGCCGTTGGCGGAAATAGTGCCGATCGAAAATGCAGCGATGCCGGCGCGCACGATCATTCAGTGGGACAAGGACGATCTCGAAACACTCGGCCTGCTGAAAGTGGATGTGCTCGCGCTCGGCATGCTCACCGCGATCCGCCGCAGTTTTGATCTGCTTGAACATTTTCATCCGGATCGGCCGCGGTTGACGCTGGCGACGATTCCGCAGGAAGACGCCAACACCTACGCGATGATCCAGCGCGCTGAAACCATCGGCGTATTCCAAATCGAATCGCGCGGCCAGATGAATATGCTGGTTCGGCTCAAGCCGGAAAAATTTTACGACCTCGCGGTGCAGGTTGCGATCGTACGGCCGGGGCCGATCCAGGGCGGTATGGTGCATCCTTACCTGAAGAACCGGCGGCTGATCGATAGCGGCGCAAAGATCGAATATCCGGGCGATCTCGAACCGGTTTTGAAGCGCACTTTCGGCGTGCCGATTTTCCAGGAACAGGTGATGGAAGTCGCACAGGTCGCTGCCGGTTTCACGCCCGGCGAATCGGACCAGATGCGGCGTTCGATGGCGGCCTGGAAACAAGGCGGCGATCTCACGAGGTTCCAGCAGAAACTCAAATCCGGCATGGCTGCACGCGGCTATGAACCGGAATTCGCCGAGCGTATTTATCAGCAGATACTCGGCTTCGGTTCTTATGGTTTTCCGGAATCGCATGCGATCAGCTTTGCGCTGCTGGCTTATGTGTCGTCTTGGCTCAAGTGCAACGCGCCGGCGGCGTTCGTTGCAGGCCTGCTGAACAGTCAGCCGATGGGTTTTTATCCGCCGTCGATGCTGGTGCGTGAAGCACAGCGTGTCGGCGTGGAAGTGCGCGCCATCGATGTCCGGATTTCGCAATGGGATTGCACGCTGGAATCGAGCATTGAAGAGATGGGTCAACAAGCCGCGATCCGGCTTGGTTTTCGCCTGGTCGCGGGCCTGGATGAAGACAGCGCCAAGCGCATCGTCACCGCCAGAACAGTGCGCGCATTCGACAGCCTCGAAGATGCCGTCAACCGCGCCGTACTCGATCAGCGCGCCTGCCGCGTACTGGCCGATGCCGACGCTTTTGCAGCATTTTCAGGCCATCGCAACCAAGCGCGCTGGGCCGCCGCTGGCGCAGAACGGCCGCTACCTCTGTTGCACACTGCGATTCCGCCCGAACCGCAACTCGAACTGCCCGCGCCGAGCGAAGGCCGCGAGATTATCGACGACTATCGCAGCACCAACCTGACACTACGGCGCCATCCGCTGGCACTGCTGCGACGACAATTCGCGCGTGCAGGTGTACTTGCCGCCAATGCACTGAGCAAGCTGCCCGATCGAACGCCGGTAAAGGTGGCCGGCATCGTCATGTTCCGCCAGCGTCCCGGCACAGCGTCCGGCCTGATGTTCATGACGCTCGAAGACGAAACCGGCGTGGTCAATCTTGTCGTGCCGGCCAGACTGCTCGAACGCGAGCGCGACGTGTTGATCGGCACTTCACTCATCCTGGGCGAAGGCCGGCTGCAAAACGCCGAAAACACGATCCATGTTTTCCTGCATCACGCCGAGGATTATTCGTATTGGCTCGGCACGCTGCCGTATTTGTCACGCGATTTTCAGTAAGCCTGAATCAATGCCTCATGAATTTCGAGGAAAAAACATAGTGGCGGCAGCAACGAATGTCACCCCGACGACTTACGCGAGCAATTGCTGTATTTTCCGGAGCATCTTTGCGAGAAACCGGCGTGCCCCCCCGCCTGAATGAATTGCGCAGATAGACTGCGCAGCAAGACCGCTAGTGCGAATCGCTCACGGTCTCGTAACTGACTCCGCTGCTGGCCAGCCGGCCATAGCCATGCAGGCCGGCGATGCTGCGATCGAGATGCAGATGATAGCGATCGGTGGCGACCCTGAATGCCGCTTCGGGGTCCAGCTGCGACCAGCGTGTTTCGGTGGCTTCACCGATACCGCCCATCGTGTAATGCATCGAGACCGGCGTCAGTCCGAATTGATTGGTGCCGTTATCGGCGGCCGTATAAAAATCACTGCTGCTGGCATCCGAGTTGGCGGCGATGCCGATTGCGGAATTTGATGCCGCAGGCTGAGTGGCGCCGACGAACCAGCTGCGGCCGCCAGCGAGTGCGACGAGTGTGACGGATGCCGCGGCGGCCCAACCCATTCTTGATCCACGAGCGCGGCGGCGCGCAGTCGCTGGCTGCTGAATCTCACGCGATGGCAATGGGATGACGCTGGACCGGATCGGCATCGGCGCTGTCGGCGCATCGGCCGATGCCATTTCACCGAGCTGCGACATGATACTGGCGCAGAATTTATCGGGATCAAGCTGGTTGAAGTGCTGAACCGGGATACCGGCCATGGCGTCGCGGACCAGGGTCATGCGGCTCCATTGCCGCATCAGCGCGGGCGATTCAGCGGCATCATCCAGGAAATCGTGCAATTCGGACGCGCTGCATTCGCCATCCATCAATACAGAAACCAGTTCATTCGTCATGGCGTTACCTGATCAATCCACTGCCGACAATATTGCAGTAATAACCGCATGTAAAGAATAAAGTTCCAGAATCGACAGGTAACTTTTACCCAATGCCGGAAAGTTTTACGGGATCAGCGCCGCAGCCCGGCCTTTCCGGCCGCAAATCGCTGGCGCCGGAAAACTCTGCCTGCGGTTACGCTGGATCAGAACCGGAAGCGCAAATTCGAGCCGTTGAGTTTCATTAAGATACCCATTTCCGGATCAAGATCGATGCAGTCGTTGTGCAAGCCGCTCCGAGCCGCACAGACATGCTGAGAAATCTGCTGCGCCGCCGGGTGGGCGATCGCAGCCGCTTCGTGCGTCCGCCGCGATCTGCCGATTCGGGCCGCCGGCTGTTGTATCTGAACCGGCTGGTGCCGCTCGATCTGGGCGCACTCAATGTGATGGCCGGCTTGCGCGCCGCGTTCGCGTGCGCGGTGCCGGTGATGGTTGCCGCACTCAGCGGCCGGGAGTACCTCGGCTGGATCGCCATCGCCGGATTCTGGACATCGCTCTGCGACACCGGCGGCGCCTGGACCGACCGGCTCAAGGCGATGAGCGCATTCACTGCGCTGGCCACCGCCGGTTGTTTCATCGGCACACTGCTTGAACCCTACGCGGGGGTATCGGTGCTGTTCTGTTTTGCATGGTGTTTCGCCACCAGCTTTGCACGCATTTACGGCAACGCCGCCAGCACGGTCGGCCTGCTGCTGAGCAGCGCGATTCTGGTGACGCTGGGCTTGCCGGATAGCGGTTTCGATGAAGCCGCAAGAATCGCGCTGCTGACCCTCATCGGCGGCATCTGGAGCATGCTGCTATCGCTGATCTTATGGCGCTTGCAGCCATATGGTCCAGCTCGCAAAGCGGTGGCGCGCTGCTGGTCGGCGATCGCCGAATATGCCGATGCCTTGGCGCAACTGCATCGCCGCAACGGGCATGACAGCCAGGCTTGGAGCACGCTCGCCAGCGCGCGGCGCCGTGCGGTGCGCGAGGCCATCGAAGTGGCCAGCACGGTGGCGGTGGCCACCCGTCGCACGCGCGCCGGCGCAACCCGGCAGGGTCAGGTTTTGATCGCGCTGCTGGCAGATGCGGATCAAGTCTCCGCAGCCTTGATCGGACTCAATGAAATGCTGGAAGCAGCCAGTCATTCCTCTGCGGATATCAGCGTACGGCGCGCCATCCGCGTGGTGCTGGGACGCTTGGCCGAGCGCTCGGAACAGCTGGCACAGCAGCAGTTGGATGGCAGCAAAGCTTCCGTTGCCTCGCGCGATGTCGTGCAGGCCATCGATCGCCTGCAACGGCGCATCACGGCCAGCAGTGCCCGGCGTGAACACGCCTATACCGTGGAACTGCTGCAACAGGTTGCGCGCTGGATCGATGCCGCATTCGACAACTTCGATCAGCCGCGAACCAGCCAGACGCACCTGACCGCGATGCTGGAACAAGCCATCGTCCGGCGCCTGCGTTTGCGGGATTTATGGACCACCGCCGCAGCCAATTTCAGTTTCCGTTCGATCGTTTTCCGACATGCCTTGCGCCTCGCCGCGACAGCCTCGTTCGCAGTGCTGGCAGCACGGGTGTTCGAGGTGTCGCGCGGCTATTGGATCAGCATTACCGCCATCGTCGTGCTGCAACCCTACATGGCTGAAACCTGGCGCCGCAGCTTCGACCGCATTGCCGGCAGCCTGCTCGGCACCCTTATCGCAGCCTGGTTGCTGCAACTGGTTGCCACGCCCTTGCAGATGACCCTGCTGATCTTCCCGCTGTGCGTGTTCGCCTTCACTTTGCGCAGCGTCAATTACGCACTGTTCATGCTGTGCATGACGCCTTTGGTGGTGCTGATCGCAGAACTGTTCCAGACCGGCGGCATCGGCGATCCTTATCTCTCCAGCCTGCGCGCGATCGACAGCTTGTGCGGTGGACTGATCGGTTTATGCGCCGGCTTTCTGCTGTGGCCCAGCTGGGAAAAACCGCAGTTTCCGAAGCAGATGGCCGATGCGATCCGTGCTCACCGCAATTATCTGATGGTCGTGCTCGGCAGCAATCCTGCGGCCCAGGATGAAGACATCGGCGCCGCGCGGCGGCAGACCGGCCTCACCAGCAACAACGCAGAAGCCTCGCTGCAAAGGGTTCTGAGCGAACGCAGCCTGATGCGCCGGGCGGATATCGAGCCGGCGCTTATCGTGCTCGCCTGCCTGCGCCGCATGGGTGGCGTGATCGTCACCCTGAGCCTGCTACCGCCGTTCACCGCCGGCAAAGTCGAGCACGAAAACCATGCGGACCTGCGTGATTGGGGCAACAAGAGCTTGACCGATCTCGCCGAAGCGCTGGAAGGCCATCGCGCGCCAGCAGCGCTGCCGCCGATACCCGCCGCGTTCCGATCCACTGAAAATGGCTTGCAGCAAGGGCTGACGACAACCCCGGTCGAACAGATCATCGAAAACGAACTGCTACGCCTCAGCCGCCAGCTTCAGGTGATGCACGATGCCATCGGCCGATTGGCCAGCGCCTCTTTCGAGACCACTCCAAAAGAGATCGCGGTCTGACTTACTGCGGCGGCGGATAATATCCCGGCGGTGGATAACCCGGCGGTGGCGCGTAAGGCGGCTGTGCATACACCGGTTGCGGCTGCGGGTAGTAACCCGGTGCCGGCGGCGTGTAAGTGCGCGGCGCATAGCCCACCACCTGATCGCCCTTCGAGTACATGCACTGCGAATACACCATATTGTATTGATGCTGGATCGAACGATCGTCGCGGCTCGATGAGTTCGAGCCGACATCCGCGC
>CAJCJH010000094.1 GCA_903970615.1 Rhodospirillales bacterium | reverse complement strand
ACCTGCCTGATCCGGCGCACGCTCGCCGCCGATGGCCGCACCAAGGCTTTCGTCAACGGCACGCCCTTGAACGCCGGCGAACTGCGCAGTCTCGGCGAACATCTGGTGGAGATTTTTGGTCAGGGCGAAAGCCAGCAGCTGCTGCGCGCGGACGCACAACGTAATGCGCTCGACGATTTCGGCGTACCGCCGGAAACGCTGGTATCGGTGGCGCGCGCCGCCGCCGAGTTCCAGCGCATCGAAGCGGAAATCGCGCAGCTGCAAACCGCGCAAAGCCGCGATCCGGCGCAGCTCGATTATCTGCGATTCCAGTTGCAGGAACTCGATGCGCTGAATCTGCAGGAAGGCGAACTCGAACTGCTCGACAGCGAACAGCGGCGCTTGGCCAATGCCGGCCGTTTGATCGAAGAAGGCGCCGCCGCGCAGGCCGCGCTGTATGGCGGCGATGGCAGCGCCTACGACCAATTGGGCACGGTGCTGAATCTGCTGCGCGGGCTGCTGCCGTTGCACGAGGATTTCGCGCAAGCGGAAAATCTGGTGACAACGGCGCAGATGCAATTGCGCGATGCCGCTGATGCCGTGCGCCACGAACTCGATCATCTCGAACTCGATCCGGAGCGTTTGCAGGCGGTCGAACGAAGGCTGATCGCGGTGCATGACCTTGCGCGTAAGCATCGCGTACGCGCCGAGGCGCTGAGTCAAAGACATGCGGAATTGCGCAGGGAGCTGGGCAGCCTCGAAAACGCCTCCGAGCAACTCGGCGTGCTGATCGTCAAGCGAGATGCCGCCCGCGCAGCTTATCGCCGCTCCGCGGACGCACTCACGCAAGCGCGGCAGAAGCTGAGCACGCAACTCGCCGACGCCGTGACCACGCGCGTGCGTGAACTCGGCATGCCGAACGCGCGATTCGTCGTCGCTGTGGAATCGGCCGAACGCGAGCAGCCGCATGCGCAGGGCGACGATTGGGTGCGCTTCGATTTTTCCGCTAATCCAGGCCAGCCGCCGCGCGCACTCGCCAAGGTTGCTTCCGGCGGTGAGCTGTCGCGCGTCAGCCTGGCACTGCAAGTGAGTTTGCACGGCGCAGGCGTGAATGCCGGCGATGCGGCGGCGACGATGATTTTCGATGAAGTGGATGCCGGCATCGGCGGCGGCGTTGCCGAAATCGTCGGCCAGCAATTGCGCGCGCTGGGCGAAAGGCGGCAGGTGTTGTGCGTCACCCATCTGGCGCAAGTCGCCGCGCAAGGCCAGCAGCATTTCAGCATTCGCAAGGAAGTGCTGGACAGCGAAACCTATACGCGCGTGAGCGCGCTCGATGCGTCGCGCCGCGTCACCGAACTCGCACGTATGCTTGGCGGCCAGCATTTGAGCGCAGCAACGCAGGCGCTGGCGAAAGATTTGCTGAAGCGCGCGAAGGCAAGCTAGAACCGGGCTGAAACCCAGTCGCTGGAAGTCATTTCTTGAAGCACTGCGGCTGTCACGGCTATGCGTCCCTCGGGTTTAGAAGACGGGTTTCAACGGTTCGGTGTTGAAGTCAGGCGCAGCCCTCAAAGCGCAGCCTTGAGCCGTTAATTCCCCATCGGCGGATTGCGAATGCCCTCGCCGCGCCGCGATTGTCCACCGGACAGGTTCGGGCAATTCTCGCGCAGGCATTCGCCGTACATGATGAGGCTGTGTTCGACCAGCCGGTAGCCAAGTTCGCGGGCTTTTTCGTGCTGACGCTTCTCGATGGTTTCGTCTTCGAACTCGTCGACCTTGCCGCATTTCAGGCAGACCATGTGATCGTGATGATGGCCGCGCTGCAATTCAAACACTGCATGTCCGCCTTCAAAATGGTGGCGCATTACCAGACCCGCAGCCTCGAATTGCGTGAGCACGCGATACACCGTGGCGAGGCCGATGTCTTCGCCGGAATCCATCAGTCGCCGATAGATTTCCTCGGCGGAAAGATGACGCATGTGGCTGACTTCCAGCATCTCCAGAATCTTCAGCCGCGGCAGCGTGACTTTGAGGCCCGCATCACGAAGGTCTTTCGATTCCACGTCGACTCCTGGGTTGAGGTTTGCAATCGCAGCGATAGGCCGTTGCCCGGCGAAACTGCATTTAACGGGCCATGAACGATCCGGTAAAGCCGGCTCCGGCGGCGTTCATGGCCAACAGTGATGCAGTATTATTGCATCTAGACCAACCGCGACCCACTTATGCGCCTGCTTTCGCTCTCGACATTGCTGCTGCTTTCGGCCTGCTCCACGGTTTCTGAGGTAAAGACGCAGATCGCCAAGCTGCCGAATGAAATCGTCTATAAGTTGCCGACGCGCCAGGGCAATGTGATTGAGCAGAAGAGTATCGATCAGCTGCAGATCGGCATGACGCGCGATCAGGTGAAGTACCTGATGGGCACGCCGATCGCCACCAATCCGTTCCGTGAAGATCGCTGGGATTATTTCGGCTATTACAAAAGTCCGCGCGGCGAAATCAGCCACCGCAATGTAGTGCTGTTTTTCGATGGTACCAAGCTGGCGCGGATGGAAGGCGTGAAGCTGGCGTCGCTGGATCAGGCCAAGGTTCTCGACGATCCGGATTTCGGCGCGATCCAGAGTTCCAAGAAGAAACTCGAAAATGTTGACCACGCGCGCGATGAGAATCCGGCCGGTCAACCAGCGGATGCGAATGTTCCTTCGCCGGAAGGCTCCAATCTGCCTTCGGTTATCCACTGACGTCACACCTGAAAATATCGGACTGACAGTGCGGGCTAAAATCCCGGTTGTAAAGCCAATGGCGACACTTCAACGCCGCCGGCGCTCGATGGCCACCCGGCGACGGCGCGAGGATTTCGGGTCCGCGATCAAGGGCCGATAAAGTTCCACTCGATCGCCATCATTGAGCGGTTGGTCGAGTTCGACGAGACGTCCGAAAATCCCGACCTTGAACGAAGCCGCTTCGCCTGCGGTCGAGTCCTTTGCAATATTGGCGGCGGCAAGCGCATCGGCCACCGTCGCGCTTTCCGGCAAACTCAAACTTTGAATCATTTGCTCCGCAGGCCAGGCGAGCACTACTTGCACTTCGATCATCGATCGCACATTCAGAAAAGCCGCCCTCGCCTGCATTCGCAAGTTCCTATAATTCCAGCATGACACCTCCACAATCGAAAGCGAAATCGCGTGAGCCGGCGGATCGGCAGATCGCGCAGAACCGTCGCGCACGCTTCGATTACTTCATCGAAGATACGTTTGAAGCAGGACTTTCGCTGGCGGGCTGGGAAGTGAAAAGTCTGCGCGCCGGCCGTGCGCAGATCACCGAAGCCTATGTGATCCTGAAAAACAACGAAGCGTTTTTGCTCGGCGCCCATATCAATCCCTTACTGCAAGCCTCGACGCACGTTCACCCGGATGCCACCCGTACGCGAAAGTTATTGCTGCAACGCAAGCAGATCAATCAGTTGATGGGAAAGGTCGATCGCGCCGGCTACACCGTGGTGCCGCTCGATCTGCACTGGACGCGCGGACGCGCGAAGTTATCAATCGGCCTCGCCAAAGGCAAAAAGCAGCACGATAAACGCGCCGATATCAAAGAACGTGACGGCAACCGCGAGATCGCACGCGCCATGCGGCGTCAGGCCTGATTGTAGCCAGGCGAGTTCCGGGCCGCGCAGGTACGGATGACTCCACAAGCGTTTCGAGTTCATTTCGGGCCTGCAATTGGTCACTCCTCATCAATCGGAAATCCGAATGATTGCAACGCAGGAAGAATGGTCGTTGCTTGACGATGAGTGAGGTGAAGTCATCATTCCCGCATTGCTGCAAGGCTATTGATCACCGACAACATCGCCAGACTCTCTTAATATACTTATAAGTTTTCCACGCACTGGCTCTTTTTTTGCTAGCATCCGCTACAACAAACAACCTCCCAAGCAAGATGAGTTTCGTCACTTGTCTGGGAAAAAGATCAGTTCAGGTTTTTGAATCTTTGAAAATACTCCAGAGATAAATGAGTTCGGCACGTCATCCATTTTGATTCGGGGTATTTTTTGAAAGCCCACTCTAATGATATGGCTATGATGTGCAGGTTTCGCGTTTGCCGATGACTCCAGTTCTTGAGAGTCTCGCCAATCACGGAAATAAGGCCCGCACTCAACTCCTTTCAATTCTCAGCACACTACAGAATTCAAGCTTCAACACCGCTTCATCGGAGAACAATGGATGAAAACAAAAGCTTCAGCTGCAAAGAAAAGTAAAGCCAAGAAAGTAGCCGCGCCAACGCCTGGGATCATTCGCCGCACACGTCAATCCGGCGTGCGTGAGCGCGTGCTTGCCTTGCTCGCAGCGGGCCCGACCACCAACGCGGAACTGCTGAAGAATGGCAAGTTCACACCCTCGGCGCTGTATCTGCATTTGAAAGCACTGCGCCAGCAAGGCATCGTGCAAAGCAAGCGCGTCGGCCGTTCAGTGACCTTGCGGCTCAAGACCAAGGCGCACAAGCAGGTGGTCGAGGAACCGATCGATGCCGTGGTCGTGCAGGAAGCGCCGCGCCCAACCTCATCTGCGCTGGTGCCGGCGCACATGTCGCCGGAATTACATGAAGCACTCAACGCAGTGGCGTTTCGACTGCGCCCGGTCACGCAGGTCGAGCAGAAACTGATGGTGCTCGATCAACTCGCACGCTCAATGCCCGCAGCCGTTTCCGGCGTGCTGCATGCGGTGATGGAAGACCTGGTGAAATTATCCACCTTGCCTGTGGATGGCGCCGAATAAACTCGCCCTCCAAGGCGCGGGCAATTCCAGACCTGGTTTTTTCGCGTGCGATGCAAGAGCGCAAAGCTAGCCGTTAATAAGCTCGAATCCGCAATCAAACCTGCGGGTTTTGCCCGGCTCAAGGCGAGCTGCGACGCGGCAATCTTCCCGATTGAAAGCATTAGTCGGCAGTTCCACCGGTTCGAGCGCCAGTGCCGCGCGCCTTCCGCGTGCAACCGTATCCGCAGTAAAGGCGTGCAGCAGTCCTCGCGTCTGCGAGACAACTAGACAGCTGCCGCTCGCGGGATCGAACAGCCGCGTTCGCAACCGACCGTCCTGCTCCATTTCCAGATCGATATAAGCCTGATCGATGATACGCCCATCGATCGCACTGGCCTTGCGGAAATCGAGTTCAGGATGACCAGCCAGCGCGGCATACGCGGCCTCATCCGGCAATGGAATCAGATTGGCGTCGGTCAACACCAGCCTACGGGCCGGAATCTGTAGCGCTAATGTTTCGATGCCCGCATCGGACAAGCGAAAGTAAGGATGTAATCCACAGCCATAAGGCGCGGCGCGATCACCAACATTGATTGCCTCGATCGAATATTCAACCCCGTTGCCGCGCAGCGAAATCGTCACACTCACATCGATTGCGAAGGGATATCCGGCGAAAACTTCCGGCCGCAAAATCCGGGTGGAGAGCTTCAAGCTGGCCTGACGTTCCGTCACAGATTCTTCAATGATGTCGAAATCGGCATGACGCACGAAGCCGTGACGAATACCGCGTTTGTCCGCGGCGACGCCGGGCTGTAAATCGAATTCTTCGCCATCGAAGTGATAACGTGCATCGGCGATCCGATTGGAAAATGGCGCCATCAGGCCGAAGCGCATGCCGCTCTGCGATTCCAGTTCAGCGGGCGTTTGATGACCATCGCTGATCGTGCGTAACTCGCCTGCCAAAACGGCATCCCATCTCAGCAGAGTTGCGCCGCGGCGCGCGATAAGAACTTGTGCGCCGCTGGTCGTGTCGATCAGCCGCCGGGTTTCGTGCGTGCCGAATCGTTCGGCGAGGATGGAGTAACGCACTCAATTCAGATCGAGATCAGACCGAGAGTCAGACCGTTATTCGAGACACTGACTCAGACCGGCACGCATTCCGCCATCAGGCTGCGTCGCAGCGATTGCACGCGGCGCCGCTGCACCCGTAGCGCGCGTTCGATCGCCAGCACCTGTAAACGCTGGCGCAGCTCGCTGTGCTCCCATTTGTCCTGCATTTGCAATTTCGCATCACTGAGTTTTTCGCTCTGCAGCTGCGTCCAGTGCGCGACGGTTTCCGAAAATTGCGTCCACTCGTTTTCCAGCTGGGTTTGCAAAGTCAGCAGACGCGAATGCGGCCGGCTCGACGCCAGCGCTTCGCGCGCGCGCTCGAACTGACGCGCGACGCGCGCACGTTGAATCTTGAAATCCGGCACGCGCTTCAAATCGCGCGCGAGGCCCAGCCAGGCACAGCTGGCGATCAGCCATTTGGTCGGGTCGAACTGCCACCAGCGCACGCCGTTGCGATAATCCCATTGGAACAAATGATGGTAATTGTGATAACCCTCGCCCCAGGTGAACAGCGCGAGAAAATCGTTATCGCGCGCCGTATTCAAACCGGTGAACGGCTGACGGCCCCAGGCGTGTGCGAGCGAGTTGATGAAAAACGTGAAGTGATGACTCACCACCAACCGCAGGAAGCCGGCGATCAGCACGAAGCCCCAGATATCGTTAAACAGGAAGCCGAGCGAGATCGGTATGCCGAAATTGGTGCCGAGCACAAACCAGAGATAATGACGATGCTGGGCCATTACTACTTTATCTTCGAGCAGATCCGGCACGCGAGCGAAATCCGGTCGGCTCGATGGGTAATCCCGCAGCATCCAGCCGATATGCGAGAACCAGAAACCGCGTTTCGCCGAGTACGGATCGTGATCCACATCATCGACATGGCGATGATGCACACGATGCGCGGTGGCCCAGATTAGGATGCTGTTCTGCACCGCCATCGCGCCGAAAATCGCGTACAGCCATTTCAGCGCCGGATGCGCCGCGTAAGCGCGATGCCCCCATAAACGGTGATATCCGGCGGTGATCGACATGCCGTTGGAAGCGAGCAGCAAGGCGCTAAAAATCCACGCCGCGGCCGACACATGATGAGCCCACAAATACCAGGGCAGAACGGTAACTATCGGTAAACTGGTGAACGCCAGCATCAAGGCGGCTGGCCAGTTGATCGGCGCGTTGATCGGCGCGCGTGCGGGGCTTTGCATGAGAAAGAATGGATTGGGAATGCCGTAATCTTAACCTGTTCTTCGGCCGCACTCGCTTAAAAAATCAGCTTGCAGCCGAGCGTTCATCGGCCGCCCGCCAGCGCTTGTCCGCAAGCTTGCTGATTCGGCGCTCGCGCTATTTTTTGGCGTCATCGAATTCGGGCGTGAAGGCTTTCACCAGCGCGTTCTTCAACAGATTGAAAACGGCGTCGCCGACACCGATCTTGGGATCGTCTAAACGTCCCGAAAACGGCACCTGAGTGGCCAGTTGCTGCTTGCGCTGGTTCTGCAGGATCAGATTCAGAAAGCTGCCGATCGCATCCGTCACCAGGTGCAGAGGATTGGCATCCGACTTCGGAATTTGATCGATCGTCAGCAGTTGCAGATTGTGGAACAGCGGTTTGACATAACCATTCACATTGCCGTTCTTTGCTGTCGCTTCGATCACCACATCGAGCGTGCCTGCCTTTGGATCGAACAAGGTGTAAGCGTGGACGAAATCCTTCATGCGCACCGCTTCGAGATCGAGCAAGCGAGCCTTCAGCGCGAAATCCGGATTCGCCGCGAACGGATCGATGGTTAAATCCACATCCAGATTGGCCTGATCCATCGCCAGCGCCTTCGCATGCAGGCTGGCCACGCGGCTGCCGCCCTTGAGTTCGCGGTTGCTGAGGTTGTTGATTTCGCCATTGACCTTGCTCAGGTAGACATCCACCGGCGGCTGGCTGAAACGATCCACGTAGTGAATCTGCCCGTCGATCACGGTGAAGTTGTCGATACTGAACGGCGTGAGTTTTTTCAGCAGATCGCTCCAGCTGGCGTCCTTGCCGGTTTGCGCGGCACCATTGCCGCCCGCCGCGGCAAACGTCAGCTGCGGCGAATAGGTCTTGATTTGCGCGACGATCGCGCCATCGAGCAAGCCGCTCCACAGCACCGACAATTCAATGCGCGGCGAACTGAACAAAGGCTGTTTGATCGCACTGTCTTTCTGATGTATTTCGAGCCCCAGAATGCTGTACGAACCACGCCACAATGCGAGATGGATATCCTCCACATGCCCGGAATAATTGGTATTGGCGTTGAGTACCGTATTCACATACGATTTCACCAGAGAAGGCAAGGCCGCGCGCAGCAGCAGGAAAAAAGCGACGATCCCGAGAACCCAGACAAGCTTGGCGCGATGTCTTCGCAAACGCGATCGGGAAGAAGTTGAAGCACCCATTACACGCTCCGGAAAATGCATCAACATTGAAGAGGCCGGCAGTTTCTGGACTCAAGTCTGCAAGCCATCGAGGCTAACACGGCTTCGAGTATGGCCCGGCCGATCAGTTCAAGTGGCTCTGCTCAATCAACGCGCATCCAAAGATCATTTACGGATTCGGCGCCAGTGCCACACCGTGTTGTTGCAAAGTGTTCAGGATCGTCTTGTTGATCGAACTCGCGGTACGCAGCCGCTGACCGGGCATTCCGGAAACCGCGTAATGCAGTTCGAGAATGTGGCCCTGATAATCGATGCCGATGAGATAAACCGCAGGCGCTGGCGTTTTCAGCACATTCACGTCGGCCGTCAGGATCGACAGTAACAGCTCCTCATTGGCCGCCGCGTCTCCTTTCAAGCGCAGGCTACTGACGACGGCGCTGATATCGCCCTGGATATCCCAATTGATGACATTGCCGGTGATGAACATCTGGTTCGGTACGATCACGCGGCTGCCCTGCGCCGTTATCAGCGAGGTTGCGCGCGCGCCGATCTCGATGACATCGCCTTCAGCGCCATTGACGACGATGTGGTCACCCACTTTCACCGGCCGTTCCAGCATCACGATGATGCCGCTGATGAAGTTGCTGAAAATATTCTGCAGGCCGAAACCCACACCCACACCAAGCGCCCCCGCGAGCACCGTAAACGACGACAGGCTGATGCCTGCGCCTTGCAGGATTGCCAGCGCGCCGACGGCTAGAACGACATATCGGATCAAGCTGGCAACCGTTTCGCGCGTGCTCAAATCGATGCGGCCGCGCGCCAGCGCGCGCATCACCAGCCAGCGACGCAGCCAGCGCGTAAAAATCAGCAGGAGCAGTAGCGAAATCAAGACACCGGCCAGCGTGGCCAGCGTCATTTCCGACCCGCCCAATTTGAACAGCGGGTGCTGCAAGGGATCCAGCAACTCAGACCAGGAAAAATCCGGCTTCATCGTTCAACCTGATTGAAAGGCACTTTGGACGCGGTTTGGTTACGACCGAAACCGCTGCAGTCGGTTCGGTATTCGAGCGATACCGGCGCTCTGATAGGGATGCTGCGCCAATTCCGGATTAGTGCGTGCCTTGAAAATCCGCGCGGAAATCAACACGCCTGTGGGCTCAGGAATCCGCAGTTTCCAGAATGGCAAACGCGAAGATGAAGTCGCCGTCGTCGCTCAGGGAGAGATGCGTATTGCGGATTCCAAGCTGCATCAGCCGCGCTTGCAGTGATTCGCTGAAAACAAATTGCGGCCGGCACTCCGGTTTGCGGATTACGCCGACATCGCTGAACGCGACGCTGCGAAAACCGGTGCCGAGTGCCTTGACGAAAGCTTCTTTCGCAGCGAACGCGCGCGCAAGGAAATGTCCGCGCTTTGTCGAAGATGCGAACTGCGCCAGCTCCAGCGGATGCAGCAACTTGGCAGCCGCGCGATCGCCATGTCGTTCCCACAGTTGATCGCCGCGCGAGATTCTCAGCAGGTCGGTGCCGATGCCATAGATCATGAATCGCGCTGAGATAAGCCGGAGATGGACGCTAAGGAGTCGTCACATGACAAACGCCCGCGTGCCTGCTGCATCACCTGTCGCAGTTCCGCGATCGCGCCGGGCAGCCCGAGAAACAGCGCGCGCGCGATCAAGGCATGGCCGATATTCAGTTCGACGATCTCCGCAATCGCGGCGATCGGCGCGACATTTTCGGGATTCAGTCCATGCCCGGCATGCACCTGAAACCCGGCTTCGCTCGCCGCTTGCGCAAAGCTGGCGATTTTCACGAGTTGCTGCCTGCGCTCGGCTTCCGTTTTCGCTTCCGCATAAGCGCCGGTGTTGATTTCAATATTCGGAGCCAGCCCCCTCGCCGCTTGTAACTGCGGAAAATCTGGATCGATGAACAAGGACACCGCGATGCCGGCTTCCCGCAAACGCGCGCAGGCATTGGCGATTTGAGCATGCTGGCCAGCGACATCGAGACCGCCTTCGGTAGTCCGCTCCTGACGTTTTTCCGGCACCAGACACACATGCTGCGGTGTTGTTCGGCAGGCGATCTGAAGCATCTCATCGGTCACGGCCATTTCGAGGTTCACCGGCACGGAACACATCGGCAGCAGCCGTTCGAGATCGTGATCCTGAATATGCCGGCGGTCTTCACGCAGATGCAAAGTAATGCCGTCCGCGCCGGCCGCGATGGCCAGCAATGCGGCCTCTACCGGATCGGGATACGCAGTACCGCGCGCCTGCCGCACCGTGGCGACATGATCGATGTTGACGCCGAGGCGCAGCGCTGGAGCTGAAGCCATTACAAATCTCATTACAACTCTGGTTGCGAAATCGATGAATGGGAGCAGATTTAATGCGGCGGGGAAGCCGTTCGCAGAAGCTTAGTTTAGCTCGCCGACTCATCGCTGATTTCGCTGCCGGCGTAAGGACTCGCCAACTCGTTGATCTGCGCGTCGAAACGAGTGGCAGGCGGAATACCGTTGCTACCGACTTCGCCAAAACCACCGCGCCGCATTGCGCGCAGCAACTTCGGTGTTTCCAGTTCACGGCCGTTGAGTTGCCGCGCCAAGGCCGAACGCAGCAGGCGCCGCGCGGCCCGCAAGGCTTCGCGCGAATTCAAGTTTTCATCGCGTAACGCGGTCAGATCATGTGCTGCGAATGCGCGCGGATCGTCGTCGTGCGCGGGCACGAACGCATCGCTCTCGGAATCGAAACGATAGCGGCGCGTGGCGTCGAATTCAGACACCAGCGGCGGCGCGTAGCCAAGCTCGCTCAGCAGGCGTTTTTCAAAAATCCGCAATGCGGCTTCGGCATTTTCGTTGTGGGTCGGCAGCTGTGCGAGGGTGTTTTCGTAGACCGCATACAAAGCCTCGTGCGGGATATGTCTTTGCAGCAGCCGCAGCAGCAGTTCGTTCAGATACCAGCCAAAAAAAATCCGCTCGCCAGACAAGGGCAGCGGCATGCCGGAGCGTTCCGCGCCGGTCAGCGTGCCGAGATCACCGACGCTGATCCACGACAACAGCAGTGGCGCAAATGGCCGTAGCACGCCGCGCTGACGCGCTTTGGGGCCACGCACCCCGCGCGCCACCAAACCCACGCGCCCATGATTCAGCGTGAAGGCTTCGACCAGTTGACTGGTTTCACGATACGGCCGCTGCGACAACAGATACGCCGGTTCGAAATCGACACGGACGCGGTGCATCAGGCAAACAGAAACGACATCATGGCCGGGTTTGTGATCGATTTTCGGATCGCGCAAAATCGCAGCGCGCGCGACGGCGCGGCAATTAACCCAATCACCGCAAGCAAGGCTGGAGTGCTCAAACGCATGGCATTACTGCTGATACCCGAAACGATGCAGTGCCTGCGGATCGTCGGTCCAGTTAGTCTTTACGCGCACCCATAATTTCAGATACACGCGAGTGCCGGTGAGCACCTCAAGCTCGCGCCGCGCTGCGGTGCCGATGCGCTTGAGCATGCCGCCATCTTCGCCGATGACGATCGCCTTCTGGCCGTCGCGCTCGACCCAGATGATCGCCGAGGTTTTCAGCAGCGCACCTTCACGCTCGATGGTTTCGGTCTCGACCGTGAGCGAGTACGGCAGTTCCTGCGCCAGCGCGCGCATCAGTTTTTCGCGTACGGTTTCGGAGATGGTGAACGCCAGATCGTGGCCGGTCACCTGCCCGTCGGGGTACAGCGCCGGACCTTCCGGCACGCGCGCGAATAATTCCTTCAGCAGGCCGTCGAGATTGGTCGCTTTCAAGGCAGATAAAGGCACCATGAACGCGAACGGATGCAAGCCTGCGAGCCGCTGCATTTCAGGCAGCAGCATGCCTTTATCGCCGAGCTTGTCGACCTTGTTGATCGCCAGGCCAATCGGCGCCGACACATGCCGGAGCTTTTCGACCACTGCCTCATCTTCTTCGGTCCAGCGGCCGGCTTCGACCACGAACAGCACCGCGTCGACATCCTGCAGGCTGCCGTTGGCGGCTTCGTTCATGAACTTGTTCAAGGCGCGCGGCGCCTTCAAATGCATGCCCGGCGTATCGATGAAAACGATCTGGCCTTGTTCGCTGTGCAGCACGCCCTGGATGCGATGCCGCGTGGTCTGCGGCTTCGGCGCGACGATACTGATTTTGGCGCCGACCAGCGCATTTACCAGCGAGGATTTGCCGACGTTCGGCCGGCCAATGACCGCAATCATTCCACTACGCATGATCCAGTTTTCCTTCGCCCGCGATCGCACGCGGCGCGCGCTCCAGCAGATCGAGCAATTGTTGGGCGGCGCGCTGCTCGGCAAGCTTGCGGCTGCTACCTTCACCTACAGAGTGAAGATCGTGATCGATCAGTTTGCAGTTGACCGCAAAATGGCGCCGGTGCGCCGGGCCTTCTTCGGTGATGATCTGATACTCCGGCAGCGGCCGCGAACGCGCCTGCAAGAATTCCTGCAGGCGGGTTTTGGAATCCTTCAGTTGCGAAGGATCGGGCAAGGCCGCCAGTGGCGTTTTCAGCAGACGCAAACACAGCGCGCGTGCGGCCTCGTAACCGCCATCGAGCAGCACCGCGCCGATCAGCGCTTCGAGCGCGTCCGCCAGAATGGAGTCGCGGCGAAAACCGCCGCTGCGCAATTCGCCGGCACCGAGATGCAGATGCTCGCTCAACGCTAGCGTGCGCGCGATGGCAGCGAGGCTGGATTCGCGCACGAGCGCCGCACGCAGCCGCGATAAATCGCCTTCCGGCAATTTGGGATATTCGTGGAATACGACATCCGCAACCACCAGATTCAGCAGCGCATCGCCGAGAAATTCGAGGCGCTCGTTGTTGTCATGCGCGGCGCTGCGGTGCGTCAGCGCACGTTGCAGCCGGCGCTCGTCGCCGAAGCGATAATCGAGCGCGGCTTGCAGGATTTCGTTCGGCGAACTCAACCGGCGCTGCTGCGGACCGGGACTTCTTCCGCGAAGTGGATGACGAGGTCAATGTTGTAGAACAGGTGCGCGCGCGCCTCGTAATCGTAGGACAGCGAGACCCCGCGCTGGTCGTGAACGACCTGGATATCCTTCGGTTCAAGTGTCTTGATGTAGTCGATATCCCAGCGACGTTGCAGCGAATCGCGCACCGCCGCGATATCCACTTCGCCGCTCGAAGAACTGCTCTTGGAAGCGACGTCGTGTACCGCACGAGTGACTGAAGCTTCGTTGAGATAAATCGGAATGCATTTGACCAGCACCAGCGCGGCGAAACCGCCCACCGCGAGCACGAACAACAATCCCCATAATCCCAGGCCAAGCTGTTTGCGCCGAAAGTTCATCGATCCTTCTCCCCGTTTATCCAGTGACTGAAGCACACCCTGAACGCATGGCTTGCAGACTCGCCAAGCATTTGCCGCGCCTGCAACTTCCGCAATCGATACTAATGGATGACGGTGCCGAAACGCGAAAATTCCGGCTTGAAGTGTTCGCCCCAGCTCATCCAGATCACCACTGCGCGCCCTTTCAGATTCGCTTCCGGCACGAAACCCCAGTAGCGGCTGTCGTTGGAGCCGTCGCGGTTGTCACCCATCATGAAGTAATGGCCTTCGGGCACGATGACATCGGCGTCCTTGCCGGGAATGTCCGGCCGCGTGAGGATTGCGTGCTCCACACCGGTGAGGTTTTCGATCGAACGCCGCGTGAAGCCATCGTTGGCATCGACGCCATCAATGGTGGTGGAAATTTTCTCACCGTTCACCGTCATCACATGATCGGTATAGACGATGTGATCGCCCGGCACGCCGATCACGCGCTTGATGAAATCGTTGCCGTAATTGGGATCGTCCTTGCTCTGCGCCGGATAACGGAATACGACGACATCGCCGCGCTTCGACTCGCCGATATTGATGAACTTGCAGTCGCCGACCGGGCAGCGCAGGCCGTAACCGAATTTGTTGACCAGGATGAAATCGCCGATATGCAGCGTTGGAATCATCGAGCCGGATGGAATGCGGAATGGCTCGAAAAGAAACGAGCGCACTACGAAGACCGCCAGAATTACAGGGAAAAGGCTGGTACAGAATTCTGTCGCCGAGTTCTGCTTCAGTTCTTCGCCGCGTGCTGCGCGCGCGCGCGCAAGGAACAGTTTATCGAGCAGCCAGACCAAGCCAGTGACTGCGGTCAGCAGAGTCAGAATCAGATTGAACATGACGGCAAAACCTTATTCGTTCGTGATGAGAGTATTGCGTATTTCAAATTTCAGTTGCGGCGATCCACGCCGAGCACGGCGAGAAAAGCTTCCTGCGGAATTTCGACGGCGCCGACCTGCTTCATGCGTTTCTTGCCTTCCTTTTGCTTGTCGAGCAGCTTGCGCTTGCGTGAAACGTCGCCGCCGTAGCATTTTGCGGTGACGTCCTTGCGCAAGGCTTTGACCGTGCTGCGCGAGATGATTTTCGCACCGATCGCCGCCTGAATCGCAACATCGAACATCTGCCGGTGAATCACTTCCTGCATACGTTCGCACAGATCGCGGCCGCGATTGTAGGCGGCATCCCGATGCACGATGGTCGCCAGCGCATCGACCTTGTCGCCGTTCACCAGCACGTCGAGCTTCACCAAGGGTGCGGTCTGGAATCGTAGAAATTCATACTCGAATGACGCGAAACCGCGGCTCACCGATTTCAGCCGGTCGAAGAAATCCAGCACCACCTCGGCCAGCGGCATCTCGACTTCCAGCTGGACCTGATTGCCGTGATAGCGCAGGTTTTTCTGCACGCCGCGTTTTTCCATGCACAGCTGCATCACCGCGCCGACGTAGGTTTGCGGCATCAGCAGTCGGCACAGGATGATCGGCTCGCGCACGTCGGCGTAAGCGCCGGGTTCGGGCAGATCGGAAGGGTTATCGATCTTGCGAATCTCGCCGCCGTTGAGCTCGATCTCGTACACCACCGACGGCGCTGTCGTGATCAGATTGAGGTTGTATTCGCGCTCAAGCCGCTCCTGCACGATTTCCATGTGCAGCATGCCGAGGAAGCCGATGCGGAAACCGAAACCGAGCGCGGTGGAATTTTCCGGCTCGAATTGAAGCGCGGAATCGTTCAGCCGAAGTTTTTGCAGGCTTTCGCGGAAATCCTCGAAGTCGTCCGCATCCACTGGGAACATGCCGGCAAACACGCGCGGCTGCACCTTGCGGAAGCCGGGCAATTGATCCACCGACGCGCGGCTGGCTTCGGTCAGCGTATCGCCAACCGGCGCGCCGTAAATATCCTTGATGCCGGCGACAAGGAATCCGACCTCGCCGGTTTCCAGCGAATTCTTGATGACGCGCTTCGGCGAATGCACGCCGAGAATGGTGACTTCGTAATCCTTGCCGGTGGAAATCACGCGAATTTTCTGGCCTTTCTGGATGCGGCCATTAACCACGCGGATCAGCGACACCACGCCGAGATAGTTATCGAACCAGGAATCGACGATCAAGGCTTGCAGCGGCGCATCCGGATCGCCCTTCGGCGGCGGCAATCGGCGCACCACTTCTTCCAGCACTTCCGGCACGCCGAGTCCGGTCTTCGCCGAAATGCGCAAGGCATCGGTGGCTTCGATGCCGATGATGTCTTCGATTTCCTGCGCCACGCGATCCGGCTCGGCGTTCTGCAAGTCGATCTTGTTGAGCACCGTCAGTACTTCGAGTTTCTGTTCGAGCGCGGTGTAGCAATTGGCGACCGATTGCGCCTCCACGCCCTGCGAGGCATCGACCACCAGCAACGCGCCCTCACAGGCGGCGAGCGAGCGGCTGACTTCGTAACTGAAATCGACATGGCCCGGTGTGTCGATCAGATTGAGCTGATAGATTTTGCCATCGTGCGCCTTGTAATTCAGCGAAACCGCTTGCGCCTTGATGGTGATGCCGCGCTCGCGCTCGATCGGGTTGTTGTCGAGCACCTGCGCCTGCATTTCGCGCGCTTCGAGGCCGCCGCAGAGCTGGATGAAGCGGTCAGCCAGCGTCGATTTGCCGTGGTCGATATGGGCAATGATGCTGAAGTTGCGGATCAGCGATTGATTGACGTCGGTCTGCTTCATGCGGGCACGGATGAATGGCCGCGAAGTATAGCGGCCGCGGGCGCTGGATGTTGAACGCTACAATCCGCTTACCGTGGCCGGACAGCTGCGAATCTGGCCGATCCGAGCTCTATCAAGCGCGCCTTATTTGGGGTGAATAACGTTGAAGCTGAGCCGCGAGCGGAGGCTTGCCGATTATTGATGCGCGCTTGCTAAGCTGGCGTGCAAGACGTGCTGAGCAGGCCTTTTCAGGCAGAGGAATTGAAGGATTCCATCGAGACGGCGGTGGCCAGCTTCGCCCTGAAGGCCCGATCTTGTTACTGGATGCCCAGAGGCTGCGTCTTAAATACGGTTTCAGGCGTAGACAGCGACTGGATGTGGATGTGACAAGGCGGGCGGGTCATTTCGGCCGGACCACACTTAGAGCGCAATATATCAATGGGGGAAAAACTTCGATGACCGGATTTACGGCGGTGCTGCTGTACATCATCTGGACCCTGATACTGGCCCTGTCCTATGCCACCTACCGCGTGCCGATCGCGCTTAGCGGCCGCAAGCCGATCAGCCACTGGGAGCGCGGCAAGGCAAGCGACGATCCGGGCATTCTGCAGCGCGCCAAGGGCGCCCACCTAAACTGCCTGGAGAACTTTCCGCTATTCGCGGCCGTGGTGGTGGTGGCGGCGCTGATGCAGAAGAGCGCGGTGGTGGATGCCGTGGCGGGTTATGTGCTGTACGCACGCATCGCGCAAAGCGTGACGCACCTGATCGGGACTTCGTTCGTGCTGATCCTGTTGCGGGCAACGTTTTTTCTGACGCAGGTGGCGCTGACTTTATTTATGGTCTGGAAGCTGCTGGCATAGGGTCAGCGATGGGCCTAAAGCTCAAGCTCAGCCGCTTATGACTGCTGGTTGATGGCACCGGTTCGCAGCAAGGCGGCCGCAACCGCTGCGCGATCGAATTCGGCTTCGCAGACCAGTTCTTGCTGCGAATCGAGCAGCACCGGAATGCGGT
>CAJCJH010000093.1 GCA_903970615.1 Rhodospirillales bacterium | reverse complement strand
GTGGCGATCGCCAGCAGCGGCCCGCCGATCACCACGCCCAGCGCATAAGCCGAAATCAGCAGCCCGGCCTGCGGAATGGTGACGTGAAGATCGGCGGCGACATCCGGCACCAGGCCTATGATGACGAACTCGGTGGTGCCGATGGCAAACGCGCTGACAGCCAGCGCAAGAATGGGTAAACGCATGTCGGTCTGATATTTGATGAATCTGGCAGGTCGCGCCGCGCAATTGAAAATCAAGCGCGGATTTCGATGTTCGATGTGGGATGGTGCCAGCTGTTTTCTTGCGCGGCGAGCGGTTCAAGCCAGTGAGTTTGAACAGACAGTTTATTTCGCAATCAAACCCTGAGCCAAAAAGTCGCGCGCCTGGCTCTGGATTTTTTCGGGCGCTGCCCCATAATAGAGTCGTCAGGATTTTCCTGATATCTATTGCTGTATGAAGCTGCGAGGATGCGCTTAGGACGCCGGGGCAGTACCGGCCATCTCCACCATCTACGGGGATGACATAGCTTCGACTAGGTGAGGAATCAACGTGGACAGCAGGACAGGCGACGGCCCTAAGCCGCGCAAAAAGTCTATCTGCGAACGATAGCGTTTACGATGTGGCCCTCGCGGCCTAATCCGATGATCTAGTGCTCATCGTCACCGAAAGCACTCGGAGCCCCGGCAACGGGGCTTCGTCATTTCTGCGGATCAAACTTTAGATTTTTTTATTCGCAGGCTAAATCTGCAAGTCAACCATGCGCAGTTGAGCGCGCACTTCGCCGAATCGAATAATCGACTGCGCGGAAATCCACGCTCCGCTAATCGGGCGCCGCATCGCTGGTCAGCGCCCGCAACTCGGTCAGCATCACATTCAAGCTGTAGGGCTTTGCCAGCCAGGGACGATTGCTGAAACGCCGCCGCGTGTGATGAATGTCGTAAGCCGTGGCGATGACGAAAGGCACCGCGCGCTGATTCAAGGCCTCCAGCACCGGCAGGGAAGATTCGCCGTAAAGATCGAGATCGACGACGGCGACATCGAGCGTTTCCTGTTCGGCCAGTTCGAGCGCCGTCTTCAGCCGACTGGCCGGACCCACCACTTCATAACCGGCATCGGTCAGCGCGGCTTCCACGAACATGGCGATTTGCTCCGAATCCTCGACCACCAGCACGCGATAAGGCCGGCCGCCAGCGGTGATGCCTTGTCGATCGGAACTCATGGCGTTGGCAGAGGGGCCGTTGGTTTTGGCAGAGTTACTGAGGTGGTTCACGTCGATCTGTGGCTCGGCTGAGGGCTTTCTGCAAGCCGATCTGGCCGCCGCTTGGCAAGGCTGGGTCGATCGCATCCGTGCAGCGCCAGCAGCCGGCTCGCATCCGATGGATCTTTCTCGAATCGGCCCATTTCAGGCACTGACTTCCACGCGCTCATTGGCTTGCTCCATTGCAGGTCACTATGACCGCGACCGGGCAGGCTGGTTCGCAAGCGATGAGATGGTAAAAAGTTTTGTATGGATTGAGCGCTCGTAGCCTGGATTTCGGCGCTGCGCTTGGCATCTAAACAACTCGTCGATGAGGAATGAATCCGAAATAACCCTCTCGTTGGAGCTAAAAAAACGTGGCGCGCGTTCCCAGCATTGCTATGATGCGCGCGACTTTCGGCGGGACGATTCGATGTGCTTGAATAAGCTGTCTGCCGAAAAGTCGAGCCGTTGCCCGAATGGCGAAATCGGTAGACGCAAGGGACTTAAAATCCCTCACCCGCAAAGGTATCCCGGTTCGAGTCCGGGTTCGGGCACCATCAGATCGATAGCTTACGTAAACGGTATTTTGAACAGACTCTAGAATTGTAGAACATGTTCTCCAAAATCCGACGAACCTCTGGGGCGATCGATTAGAAAGCCGCTGCGCACGGCGATCGCGGCGCTGATCGATGCCGCTAAAACCTGAAGCCCAGACCTTCCGCGAACCGCGCGATTGCCGACGTTGAGGTGGTGGCATTTGATCCACTTGGAACCAGCCGATCAAGAATCAGACCAAAATCACGACGTTCCCCTACACGCGCTATGGCTACCTCACTGGCAAGGTAATCAAGGTTTCCAACGACGCTACGCAGGACAAGAAGCTTGGCCCGGTGTTCCTGGCGCGCATCCAGATTCCGAGTAATCGGTTCAGGGTTGAGAACAAGTGGGTGTCAGTTCTTTACACTGCGACCGGCTAAGGATTCTCTGAAGAAGACCACCGACAATTAAAATATCAGCATCGAATTCTCGCCCTCGATCTGATACCGAGATTTTTACTGCCGGTGGCCTTCTTCAGAGAATCCCCGGAGTAATAAGGGCATAATCAGTGACCATGGATATTATTGAAATCATGCGCGCCAGCCCGGTGATGCCGGTAATCGTGCTGAACGATATCGTGCACGCCGTACCGCTGGCGCGAGCATTGGTCACTGGCGGAATTCGCGTACTCGAAGTCACGATGCGCACGCCGGTTGCACTCGACTGCATGCGCGCAATCCGTGACGAGCTGCCGGAAGCCATCGTCGGCGCGGGCACCATCAAGAATCCAGCCGATCTCGATGCGGCGATCAAAGCCGGTGCGCAGTTTGGCGTAAGTCCCGGCACGACACCCGCATTACTCGCCGCCATCGCGGAATCTCGCTTGCCCTTTCTGCCCGGCACGATGACACCTTCTAATGTGATGGCCGTGGTCGATGCCGGCTTCCACGCGATGAAATTATTTCCCGCACAACAAGCCGGCGGTATCGGCATGCTGAAAGCACTCGGTAGCGTATTCGCAGAAACACACTTTTGTCCCACCGGCGGAATTACAGCGGCGACCGCTGCGGACTATCTGGCGTTGCCGAATGTGACTTGCGTTGGCGGTTCGTGGCTCGCACCGTCCGCGATGATCGAGGCGGGAGACTGGCAGTCGATCAGCCAGCTGGCGGAAGAGGCGGCGCGACTTAAGGTTCGGTAGAACACGACTGACGCCGATGATCCATGTCGCCGTGAACACCAGCAAAATATGATGTCGATACTGTTTTCTATTGCGACTCGCAATGGCAAACAAGAAAGCCGCAACTACTGCAACATCCCCGCCTTGATCTCATCTGTTGACAGCAGATCGACCGGCACGCGCTTCGTGTGCCAGACCTTCGCTGCGTAATCCCGGATCGATCGATCGGAGGAGAACGTGCCGGAGCGCGCCGAGTTCAGGATCGCCATACGGGTCCAGCGTTCGCTATCGAGGAACACTTCGCCGACTTCATCCTGGCAATCCACATACGACTCATAATCCGCCAGCAATAAATACGGATCGTGATACAGCAGGCCATCGATCAGCGGACGGAACAATTCGGTATCTCCGCGCGAGAAGAAGCCGTTGCGGATCAAATCCAGCACGGCACGCAGTTCGGAGTTTTTTTCGTACCAATACACAGGTCGATAGCCCCTTGCTTGAAGTGCATAAACCTGATCGGTGCTGAGGCCGAACAGAAAAAAATTCTCGTCGCCGACCTGTTCCCGAATCTCGACATTGGCGCCATCCAGTGTGCCGATCGTCAACGCGCCATTCATCTGGAATTTCATGTTGCCGGTGCCGGAGGCTTCCTTGCCGGCGGTTGAAATCTGTTCGGATAAATCTGCTGCAGGATAAATCCACTGACCATTGGTAACGCTGAAATTCGGGATGAATACGACCTTCAATCGATCGCGCACCTGCGGGTCCCGGTTCACCACATCACCGACAGCCGTGATCAGTTTGATGATCAATTTCGCCAGGTGATATCCCGGTGCCGCCTTGCCGCCGAAGACGAAGGTGCGCGGCGTGATTTCGAGATTCGGATTCGATTTGATGCGGTGGTACAGCGCCACGATGTGCAGCACATTGAGGTGCTGTCGCTTGTACTCGTGAATACGCTTGACCTGCACGTCGTACATCGATTCTGGATCGATGGCGACACCGGTTTTCTGCTGCACGATGCGCGCAAAATCCAGTTTGTTGGCGTGCTTGATTTCACGCCAGCGCTGGCGAAAGGAGACATCGTCGACGAAGCTTTCAAGTCTCCTCAATTGATCCAGATCGCTGATCCAATCCTCGCCGATGGATTCAATGATCAGCCTGGTCAGCCGCGGGTTCGACAGGGCGATCCAGCGCCGCGGCGTGACACCATTAGTCACGTTTGTGAATTTGTGCGGCCATAGCTCATAAAAATCCTTCAGCACATCCTGTTTTAGGAGTTCTGAATGGAGTGCTGCGACACCGTTGATCGTGTGGCTGCCGACACAGGCCAGGTGGGCCATTCGCACATAGCGCTCGCCAGTTTCATCGATCAACGACAAGCGCGCGGCACGCGCATCATCACCGAGAAAACGCAGCCGCACTTCATCGAGAAAACGCGCGTTGATCTCGTAGATGATTTCCAGATGCCGCGGCAGTACGCTCTTGAACAACTCCAACGGCCAGCGTTCCAATGCTTCCGGCATCAAGGTGTGATTGGTGTAGCCGAAGGTTTTCTGCGCAACGCTCCAGGCATCGTCCCAGGGCATTACATACACATCGACCAGCAGGCGCATCAGCTCGGCCACCGCGATCGCCGGATGCGTATCGTTCAACTGCACCGCGAATTTCTCGTGAAAATGCTCCATCGGCAACTGCTGGCCTTTGAGAATACGCAGCATGTCCTGCAATGAACAGGAGACGAAGAAGAACTGCTGTTCGAGCCGTAATTCCTTGCCTTGCCGCGTTTCATCGTTCGGATACAACACCTTGCTCAGGTTTTCCGACGTCACCTTCTTGCTCACCGCACCGGCGTAATCGCCGCGGTTGAAAGTCTCGAAATCGAAAGCTTCGGTGGCTTCCGCGCGCCATAGCCGCAAGGTATTTGCGGTGTTGTTTTTGTAGCCTGCGATCGGCGTGTCGTACGGCAGGCCGACCACGGTCTTGGCCGGCACCCAGCGCACACGCAGACGGCCGAGTTCATCGATGTACTGTTCGGTGCTGCCGCCGAGTTTGACTTCCTGCGCCCACTCCGGCCGCGGCAATTCCCAGGGATTACCGAAGCGCAGCCATTTGTCGGTTTTCTCGACCTGGCGGCCATCGACGATCTGCTGATGAAAGATGCCATATTCGTAACGGATGCCATACCCGAGCGCGGGGATTTCCAGCGTCGCCATCGAATCGATGAAGCAGGCAGCGAGACGCCCGAGGCCGCCATTTCCGAGGCCCGGCTCTTCTTCCTGCGCCAGCAGTTGATCGAGATCAAGGCCAAGCTCGGCCATCGTTTCGCGCACATCCTCGAAGATGCCGAGGTTGATCAGATTGTTGCCGAGATGCGGCCCCATCAAAAATTCGGCGGAAAGATACGACACCGTGCGCGCACCCTGCGCCGTGTACGCCGCCGCGGTGCTGATCCAGCGTTGCAGCATGCGATCGCGGATCGTGTACGCCAGCGCGAGGTAATAATCATTGCGCGTGGCGAGGTCGCGGAACTTGCCTTGGCTGTAGCACAGCCGATCGAGAAACGCGCGGCGCAGCGCACCTTTGCTGAGCGAACTGCGATCGTCGATGCGTGAAGGCGCCGCTGTCGCAGCGCTACTTGTTTGATCCAAAACCGAACTCCTTGCGTGACCACAGCAGCCACAGATTAACGGAATTATTCCGCTGCAATTTTCGTGCGGCGCTCGAAAAGGCGATCACTGAATTTATACTGCCGGCTCGACTTCAAGGCATCGTCATGCGCTTCCAAAAAACCTGCGCCGTAGTGGCGCTGATTTCCGTTTGCTTGGCGACCGTCTATGCAGGCCTCATCTCGGGGACTATTTTCAGCATGGTTCCAAACCCGGCTCAAGCGGACGAATTGCCGATGAAACCCGAATCGAACCCGGTCGCTAAAGCGCCGATCACCTGGGCGCAACTGCAAGCCCTGCCGCTGCCGCCTGCGGGCGAACGCATCACTTACGGCACCGCCCCGCAACATTTCGGCGAACTGCGCGTACCGAAAGGCAAAGGCCCGTTTCCGGTGGTGATGCTGATTCACGGCGGCTGCTGGCTGGCCGATTTCGACTATCGATACATCACTCGCCTGAGTGCCGCGCTCACCGCGGAAGGCTACGCCACCTGGACGCCGGAATTTCGCCGCATCGGCGATAGCAGCGGCGGCTGGCCCAACACGCTGCTCGATGTCGGCGCGGCTGCGGATCACTTGCGCGCGCTGGCGCCGAAATATCATCTTGATCTGCATCACGTCATCGCGCTCGGTCATTCATCCGGCGGGCATCTCGCGCTATGGCTCGCCGCCCGGCACAAGCTGCCGCAAGACAGCCCGCTGTTCAGCGCCAAACCTATAGCGTTGGCCGGTGTGATTGGTCTCGCGGCGATTACCGATCTCACAAGCTATCGCATCGGCCCGCCGGATAGCTGCCATGCGAGCGTCGATCAGCTGCTCGAAGGCACACCCGAAACGCAGCCGCAACGCTACGCGCAAACCTCGCCGCTCGCTCTGCTCCCGCTAGGTGTGCCGCAACAGTTCATCGATGGCAGCGCCGATCGCATCGTCGATCCAGAATCCGTGCGCGCTTATGTCATTGCCGCAACGAAAGCTGGCGATCACGCCGAGCTGGCGATGATCGCTGGCGATGGCCATTTCGATGTGGTCGTCGCCGAACGCGAGGCTTGGACGCAGATTCTCGTTGCCCTGAAGCAACTAGCATCAGCTGCCGAATAATCCGAGCGAACGGACTTACTGCTTGAGTTCGCGTCTCGCTTGAAACAGCGTGTACAAGTAATTCTCGCGCTGGACGGTTCTTATGGCGCTGAAACTTTAATGAGCGAGGACGCGTCGCGCTGATCGCTGGAAGCATCTCCGGAAGCCGGTAAAACATTCCGGCATTTACCGGGTGATTTCCGGAAAGGGCTCGATTCCTCGGTTGTGCCTGTCAAACGAACAGAAATAAGAAATATAAAAAGTGTTTTCAATTACAGACATTTACGAGTCATTCCTCGGAACTTTCGATCGACATTTCTGACGGGCATGGGAACTGCAGCCTCGATTGGGCATTCACGCGAACCAAGGCTTGGCCCATTTCACCATTCAGGGCAATACATCGAAGTAACGAGATCGACTGACCAGTGGCATCGCTCTCGAATCTTTCAGGACCAACTTTCAATACTTAAACAAGGACGCAGAAATCATGCTCGCACTCGACACGACACCCATCGCCTCCAAATCCCGCGCGCTGCGCCAGCCGCGCAGCCGCAGCCAGCAGCCTCTGGTTGTGGTGACGCCGAGCGTTGTACGGCGCGCGCCGGTAGCGCTGGGCGAGAACAATACGGATGACGAACTGGTGGCGCTGTGCCAGCAAGGCAGTCAGCGCGCGTTCGAACTTCTGGTGCGCAAATACCAGCGCAAGATTGTGCAACTCGTTGGCCGGCTGGTCGGCGAGGGCGATGCGCCGGATGTCGCTCAGGAAACTTTCATCAAAGCCTATCGTGCGTTGAAAAATTTCCGCGGACAGAGCGCTTTTTATACTTGGTTGTATCGGATCGGAATCAACACTGCGAAAAATCATCTGGTGTCGCGTGCGCGCCGTCCATCGACGCAGGATATTGACGTTGCCGATGCCGAACAGTTTGGCCATACCGAACAGCTGAGCGATATCGGTACGCCCGAGGCGATGGCGCTGTCGGAAGAAATCAAGCAGCAAATTTATGGAGTGATCGGCAAGCTGCCGAACGATCTTCGCCAGGCGATCACGCTGCGCGAAATCGATGGCCTCAGCTACGAAGAAATCGCGGAGGTGATGGGCTGCCCGATCGGCACTGTGCGCTCACGGATTTTCCGCGCGCGCGAGGCGATCGATGTGGTGGTGCGGCCGCTGATGGCGGCCTGAGTTTCGGGAAATTCTTTTCGCGCGACCCCGGCTGCCGGAGTTGCGCACTCCGCATCGACGAGAATTTGAATACGCGCGCAGCCTTGGGAAGTTGAACATTAGTTTCTTCCGTTTGGCTGCGCCGCGATTTTTCTTCAGGTCTCGATTGCACTGCGGCCAAGCTGGCCTCGCCTGATTGCGAAGTTGATGGGTCGATGGCTCAGATAACAAAAGCGTTTTCGACCCGGCCGGCGCAGGCGTAAATCACGCAATTTTTCCCGCGCGCGAAGCCGATCAAGGTCAGTCCGGCGTCCTCGGCGAGCTGGATGGCGTAAGCGGTCGGCGCGGAAATGGCGACCAGCACCGGAATACCGAGCATCGCCGTTTTGAGCACCATTTCATAACTGGCGCGGCTGGTGACGATGGCGAAGCCGCGACCGAGATCGCGCCGCTGCTTGATGAGCGTGCCCAGCAGTTTATCCAGCGCGTTGTGGCGGCCAACGTCTTCGCGCACATCGAGCAAGTCGCCACAGGCATCCGCCCATGCGGCGGCATGGGTGGCACCGGTGATGGCGTTGAGATGCTGCCGGCCGCGTAAAGCTTGCAGCGCGGCAATCAGGGCCGCTTGAGAAATCGGCAGACCGGCCGGAACCCGCGCAGGCATTCGCGTGGCTTCCGCAATCGTTTCCGCGCCACAAAGCCCGCAGCCGCTGCGACCGGCCAGATTGCGTCTCCGCTGCATCAGCTTTTCAAGGCTTTGTTGGGGAATGCGCAGGTGAACCGCAAAAGCGTTGGCGCCGTTCGCAGTCGGCGACGAAGTGATTCGCAGGTCCAGAATTTCATCCGCAGCGGCGACGATTCCTTCGCTCAGACTAAAGCCCAGCGCAAAGTCTTCGAGGTCGCATGGCGTTGCCATCATCACCACGTAGGGCTGATCGTTGTAGATCAAGGCAACCGGAATTTCTTCGGCGACAAGATCATCCACCCGCGCGATTTCTCCCGCACGATGCACGCGCACGTTCACGCGCCTGGCACCCGGCTCGGGTTCGGCGATAGCAGATTTGGCGGAGTGTTTTTGCGGCAGCGACATGGCGTTCCGTTCGCGGCTGAAAATTAACAGTGATTGCGGCAACCTTGGCAATTCTGGCGACGAATACGATAAGAATCGCTTTGACTTTTATCGGCAACCGGCGTTCTATCGTTCGATTGAATGTGTGACATTAGCCGCGCGCATTTTTGCAATCGCAGATTGATGCCTGCACCGGATTGAAGGTTGTCAACGAACGATTGTCCGGCTGCGACGGTCGCAGTCTCAGGCTCAATCAATGCAGCGAGCAATTTATTGATCCAGTTCAGAGTTAAAGCCGTAGCGCTTTAGTATTGCCTTGCCGTGTTTGGAGCGTGCCAACCGAATGAGGATTCAAGTATGAGTGACGAAGGCGTATCTCTGGATCATCCGCGCGGCAGGATCGAGCAGTACAACGCACCCGCCGGCGGTTGGGGCGCACTCAAGGCGACGTTGAATATCGTTGCGAACCAGCACACCGCGACGCGCGGCGGCGTTGCACTGGCGACGATGAACAAGCCCGGCGGATTCGATTGTCCCGGCTGCGCCTGGGGCGATCCGGCAAAACCGCATATCGCTGAATTCTGCGAGAACGGCGCCAAGGCCTTGTCCTGGGAAGCGACGACGCTGCGGGCGACGCCGGAGTTTTTCGCAGCACATACCGTCGCGCAGATGCGGACGATGAGCGATCACTGGCTGGAGTCGCAGGGTCGCCTGGCGCAGCCGATGATGTACGACGCTGCCAGTGATACCTATCAGCCGATCGAGTGGAGTTCAGCATTTACTGTGATCGGCGAGCGTTTGCGCGCTTTGGGCGATCCCGATCTGGCAGATTTTTATACCTCGGGCCGCACCTCGAACGAGGCAGCGTTTCTATACCAGATTTTCGTGCGCGAATTCGGCACCAACAATTTTCCGGACTGCTCCAATTTCTGCCACGAGCCTTCCAGCGTCGGCATGCCTGAATCCATCGGCATCGGCAAGGGCACTTGCCTGCTGGAAGATTTCGAGCACACGGATGCGTTCTTCACGTTCGGTCAAAATCCTGGCACCAATAGTCCGCGCATGCTGACGGATCTGCGCGAAATGGCGCGGCGCGGCGTCAAGATCGTCGTCTTCAATCCGCTGCGTGAGCGTGCGCTGGAACGCTTCACGGCGCCGCAAGATCCGATCGAAATGCTGACGCTGTCGTCGACGCCGATCGCCACGCATTACTATCAAGTGAAGGTGGGCGGAGACGCGGCGGCAATCAAGGGCATCATGAAAGCGCTGCTGGTACTGGACGATGCCGCGATGGCGGCGCAGCAGCCGCGCGTGCTGGATATGCACTTCATCGAAGGCCACACCTCCGGCTTCGAGGAATTGAAAGCGGACCTAGACGCTACCGCCTGGGTCGATATCGAAAGGCACAGCGGCTTGACCCGCGCGCAACTGGAAGCCGCCGCGAAAATTTACGCCGAAGCCAACGCCACGATCGTCAGCTGGGGCATGGGCATTACGCAGCATCAATGCGGCACCCACAACGTGCAGCAGCTGATGAATCTGCTGCTGCTGCGCGGCAATATCGGCCGTCCTGGCGCGGGCGCAGCACCGGTGCGCGGGCACTCGAACGTGCAGGGCAATCGTACGGTCGGCATCTGGGAAAAGCCGCCGGCGGAGATGCTCGACAACATCGAGAAAGCTTTCCACTTCAAGCCGCCGCGTGCGCATGGCCGCGATACGGCCGCGTCGCAGGACGCGATCATCGCCGGGCGCAGCCGCGCGTTCATCGGACTCGGCGGCAATTTCATCGGCGCGTCGGGCGATCCGGAGTTGCTGGGCGAGCGCTTCCGCGAGCTCGAGCTCTGCGTGCATATTGCGACCAAGCTCAATCGCACGCACGTCAATCCCGGCAAGACGACTTTGCTGTTGCCGGCGCTGGGCCATTCTGAAATAGATCTGCAAAACGGCGTACCGCAGCGCATCACGGTGGAAGATTCGATGTCGATGGTGCGGCCTTCGCAGGGCGGCCTCGAACCCGCCACGCCGTATACGCGCGCCGAGCCTTGGATCGTCGCGCAGATCGCCAAGGCCAGCTTGCCGAACACGGTGGTGGATTGGGATGCGCTGGTTGCGGACTATGATCTTGTCCGCGACAAGATCGAGATGGTTTATCCCAAGCTGTTCCAGGGTTTCAACGCTCGCATTGCCGATCCGCGCGGCTTCCATCTGTACAACACAGCGCGCGAGCGGATCTGGAAAACGTCCAACGGCAAAGCCAATTTCAAGGTTTTCCCGGGTCTGAATGAAGACCCGCGCGCCGCGAATCCGGAGGCGCTGACGCTGACCACCATTCGCAGCCACGATCAGTTCAACACCAGTATTTACAGCTATACAGATCGGTATCGTGGTGTATTTGATCAGCGCGACGTGTTGTTCATCAACGAAGCCGAGATGAATAAACGACAGCTGAAATTTGGCGATCGCGTGAACCTGCGTACGCTATCGACCGACGGCGAAACGCGGCAGCTGCTCAATATCAAGATCGTGCCGTACAAGATTCCGGATGGCTGCTGCGCGGCATATTTTCCGGAGGCGAATCCACTGCTGCCGCGCTACAGCCGCGATTCAAAAGCCGGCACGCCGGCCTCGAAAGCGATCCCCATCATCATCGAGCGACGCTGATTGGCTTGGAGTCGGGCCCGGCGCATCGACGGTCTATGAAAGTGCGCCTAATTCACTGATAATTCGGCGCGAGTGGAGTGGCGGGATGCGCCGGCGGTTCTTGCAGTTGCGCAGTCGGGCGCTTGGCCGACGCGCTTCGAGTCCTCAGACTTTCAACCGCCGCGGTTTGAGAACAGGAAATCTCGGGCAATGATGATTGCCTTGGAGTTGGGTGTGAGGGGTTTCGGGAAACAGGGGCGCGTATGAAGCTTTCAGTCGTCATTTTCTGCTCGGTATTGTGCTCGATGTTTTTGGCGGCTTGCGCAACGCAGCTCACCACTGCGGGCAGCCAGGTCAGAACGAGCCATTCGGCCGAGGAAGTTTTGCGCTGCAAGCGCATCAAATCGATTTACGAAAATCGCGCCAGCGGATCAGATGGCATCGCCGACGCCACTCGCGGTGCCCTCAACGATGCCGCCGCTGCCGGTGCCAATACTATCTACATCGAATCCAGTTCGATGGGCGCGAGGGGCAGTTCCGTCGTTGCGACGGCTTATCAATGCCAGTAGCCACAGCCGGTAGCGCCCGACTGAAAAACTTTCCCGCGAAGTTCTCCGCGAAGCACCGCACCAAATGCGCTAAGGGCTTTTACTGAGGATGTACTCCACGGCTGCTTTCAGATCGCTGTCGGAAAGCCCGGACGGTCCACCCTGAGCCGGCATTTTACCTTTGCCTTTGGCTGCTGAAACAACCAAGGCGTCGACCGAACCCGCAGCGGCAAGCCGCGGCTTCCAGAGGTCGGAACCGATCTTTGGCGCGCCGGTGAAAAACGATCCCGGCCCCGAATTGTGGCAACGCCCGCAGGCTTTATCGTAGATCGCCCTGCCATCAACGGGCGTCTCGGCATCTGCGGCGATACTGGTCAGCGGAGTGAGCGCCAGCGTCAGCAGCGCGACTGCACCCCAGCGTTGCGATTGAATCAAGCGCTGCTTCCGGCTGATCGAAGTCTTTGGTCTGGCCACGAACAAGATCTCCTGCGAAATGGATGAATGACATTCACGCTCGATCAGCAATTTTCGATCGAACTGCGGACGCAAGACTCAGCCAAACAACTTCTTTTCGAGCAAGCCAAGACCTTCGGCAACCAGCGGATTGACGGCTGAATTCGCCGGCACTTGTCCATCGGGCGTGGCGTGGTCAACCACGTGCGGCAGCACCTGGGCCAGACCTTGCGTCACCAGATCGGGAGAAATGCCCACCTTCTGCGCAATGCCGGCGATCAGCTGCGGACTCAGCACCTGCTGCAACTGCGCCGCGCTGATCGGCAGATTGGCGCCGCTGCCGACCCAGGACCCGATCACATGCCCTGCGCCGGCCTGCTCGAACAATTTCATCAGGCCCGGCAAGCCGCCCACTTGCGGACTATTCAGCAGACCAATCGCGGCCTGAACCAGCGCTGTGCCGCCGCCGGCAGTGCTGGCCTGTTGCGCGCCGGCATTGTTCATCACGCTGCTCAGAACCGAATCCAGTAATCCCATCTTGCTTCTCCCGTTTTGTGATCCTGCGACGATAAGTCACATTAGGTTCTGAGTATTGCATCGTTGTGGACGGGAATCGACTGACGCAACCGCACGCGGGTAAATATTTCATCGGGTGCATTATTGTTGTCGCCATATTTCCGTCAGAAATCGGCTCCAAATGCGCAATTCCAGAATGCTGAACCAGCTCGCGCGCAGCCATATCCGGCTGTGGATATCGATTCTCGCGGCGTCTGCGGCGTATGTCTTGCTGCCTGGCGGCTGGTCTGCGGCGGCGCGGGTTTTGGTCAGCTGGAATTTTGGCGTGCTGCTTTTTCTGGGTTTGATCTGGCAATGGATGATTTTCCTGCCGTCGGATCGGATGCGTGCGCGGTTCGAAGAAGCGGACGAAGCGGCCGGCATCATTCTGCTGATCGTGATTCTCGCAGCTTTGCTGAGCTTGGTGGCGATCATGGCCTTGTTGACCCATCTCAAGCCGCTCTCAAACGAAGTGCAGGCTGCGCATCTGGCGCTGGCGGCGATCACCGTCGTCAGCTCATGGACGCTGGTGCCGACAATGTTCGCAATTCACTATGCAGACCGTTTCTACAGCAGCAAACCCGATCATCGGCCGCTGGCATTTCCGCAAACCGAATCGCCGATGTTCTGGGATTTCGCTTATTTTTCCTTCACCATTGCAGTCGCCGCGCAGACTGCCGATGTGAGCACCAACACGGCCGCGATACGCAAGGTGGTGATCGCGCACGCGATCGTCTCGTTCATCTTCAATGTTTCAATTCTCGGCTTTGCCATCAATGTTTCTGCCGGGCTGGTCAGCGCGAATTGATGTTTCATAAACCCAATCGCTTCCCACGCCCGGCATTGCCCGGAATCAATCACCAGATTAAATCCCGATCGTCGCAACTCAATTAGCGATGCTAGATTTCTCGCGCACCGCGGCGACGGTGGTTTTGCCCTCGCCTGAAGCGGTCTGCGATTCGGCGGCTGGTTCCACCACCGCCTCGCCGACGGTGACTTTGCCGTGCCGCGTGCCGTTGACGGAGTTATCCACTACGCCATTGAAAGCCGCCAGCGAAGACTCATAGCGTTTGTAGCCTGGGCCCGGCGAGGGATCGCGGCCGAAGAGTTTAGAGCCGGTGGCAAAGATCAAATCCTGATGGCCTTTGTAAACGTGCTCCACGCCATCGGCGTCGCGGTAGGCAATGGTGACGTCGTAGCGATCGGTCGGCTTGTGTACTTGAGCGGTGCCGTACGTCATGCCGGACATCAAATAGCTTACCTGCGTGGATGCGGACGTATCCGGTCGGTCTTCCACCAGCACCAGCACCTGCGGTTCCACTTTCTGCGCCGCCGGTGCTGATTCCTCGGACGCTGCCATGTCGGCGGAATTGGCATCAACCGCTGCAATTTGCGCGGTGAAATCCTCGCCCGCATTGCCGACCCGATGAACCTGCCAGTGACCTCTGGCTCTCAGCTCCGCACAAAAGGATTCGTACAAGGTATCGGATGCCGCGCGGGAAACCTTGCCATCGGTTTTGAACGTCGCGCCCAGGCTCAATGCAGGTGTCGCCGGCGGCAGCTGAGACAACTCAGCCACACCGGCGAGGGTTGCGGGCGAACTGTCGGTCTTTACGAAATAGCCGTTATCGGAAATAGTGCAGGCCGACAGCGTGCCTAGGCAGAGTAGTGTGAAAGCAGCTTGTTGCAACCGGACGATTTTCATTTCGCATCTCCCTATTCATACCGCGCTCTCGTGTGTTCGTTAGCGAACAAACGGCTTGAGCGGAGATTATTCTGTGCAGATCGCCGACAACACGGATCGCCGACCAGCGAGTACGCTTGGCCGATGAGTTGACTGTCAGGTAGTATCAATTCATCCCGGCAGTGAATGCCGAATTCAAACCCGAACAGGCAAGCGATTAGAATTCGCACTGCGCGCCCGTAGCTCAGATGGATAGAGCACCCGCCTTCTAAGCGGGCGGTCGCTGGTTCGAATCCAGCCGGGCGCACCATTTCGTCATCCAGTGATGGCCAATGTTCAGATAACCGCGCTTTTGCGCGGTCTTTTGCTGACCTACCGCTTTTGCCGTCTACTACCGCTCAAGGGAATCCAAGGCTTGAATCGGCTAATTTCGCTCCGAATCCCTCATGCTAAAACGGTTTGCTCGACAGCTTCTGCCGCGATCGCCCGCAACGATACCCAGGACAGAACAACGATCAAGGCAACGGCCGGTAGCGCAAACGCCCATGCGGTAAACGGGGCGCCCGTAAACAGAACGCCGAGCCAACCCAAGTCGTTCAGTGCCTGCGTCAGCTCGGGCGCTGTTTCTCCTGCGCGGAACGATGCAGCGCCCCAAAAGAATCCAATGAGCAATACGACGACGACACAAGCGGCAAGACTGACGACCTGGATATAGAAAAGGATCGGTAAACCCTGCTCCGCTTTTTTTGCGAGCATCGTGATGACCATTCCCCAGCTTGTATAGAACATGCAGGAGAAGATCATCAAAATGCAGCCGATGCGGATCGGGACCAAATGACTCGTATAGTCGGCGACGGTTTTGGCTGCGCTGTCTGCCGCCGATGGCGGCGGCAGAAAGACCCAGCCGGTCGTCGGTCCGGCGCCGATGAGCCACATCAGCACAAAAATCGGTCCTGTCCAGGCACAAAACCTGAGGACACCTGTACTGAAATTGTTAGGGTTCATCGCGTTCTCCTTTTTTCGCTTTGCGTGGGCTTAAACCACTTTGGATACGAGCTGCAACGCCATGCTTACCCAAATGACGGCGAGCTCACGATACGGCATAGCGGCTGGTCGTCCAACAACTTCAGGGCGGGCAAACGGTGTACAAGAAGCCCCCGGCACCGATTCGGCGATACGCAGCGACCA
>CAJCJH010000092.1 GCA_903970615.1 Rhodospirillales bacterium | reverse complement strand
ACCGAAGAAACCGAAGACCTCGCGCGCGCCGCCGACGTGAGCGAATGGATGGAGGCGGTCGATCAATTGCGCGAAGGCGCGGATCGGCTCGAAGCGCGCCTGCTGCGGCTGGAACGCGCAGCCGGCGGCAGCGCTTGATCCACTTCATTTACTCGTAAATTACGATCGGAAAAATGCTCGGAAAAATGCTCGGGTTGGGCCGCGTTCCCCGCATCTGGCAGATCGTGTCGGTGGTGCGTCGCTATGGCTTGAGCGAATTCTTTGGCCGCAAGCCGGGGCGCGATCCGCGGCCGGCCGGCGAGCGTTTGCGGCTGGCGCTGGAAGAACTCGGGCCGGTGTTCGTCAAGTTCGGTCAGGCGCTGTCGACGCGGCCGGACATTCTGCCGGCAGAAGTGGCGATGGAACTGGCGAAATTGCAGGATCGCGTACCGCCATTTCCGGGTGCCGAGGCTCGCAAGCTCATCGAAGACGCGCTCGGAAAACCGATCGAAGCCGTCTATTCGGAATTCGACGAAACGCCGCTGGCGTCGGCTTCGGTGGCGCAGGTACACACTGCGCGGCTGAAGCCGGCGAGCGCGGACGATCCGGGTTTTGAAGTCGTCATCAAGGTGCTGCGGCCGGATGTGGAAGCGCAGGTCGAGCGCGATGTCGCGCTGCTACGCACGCTCGCTGCACTCGCCGAACGCTGGCATCCGGCGGGCAAGCGCCTGCGGCCGAAAGCGGTGGTTGCCGAATACGAGAAAGTGATTTTCGACGAGCTGGACTTGATGCGTGAAGCCGCGAATTGCGCGCTGCTGCGGCGCAACTGGCTCGGCTCCGAGCTGATTTATCACCCGCTGGTGTTCTGGGATTTCACGCGGCCGAACGTGCTGACGATGGAACGCATTCGCGGCGTGAGCTTGCGCGAACTGGACCATTTGCGCGCGATCGGCTGCAACTTCCAGGTGCTGGCCGAACGCGGTGTGGAAATCTTTTTCCAGCAGGTATTCCGCGATAATTTTTTTCATGCGGACATGCACCCCGGCAATATTTTCGTCGACGTTTCCGACCTCAAAAAGCCGAGTTATCTGGCGGTGGATTTCGGCATCGTCGGCACGCTCACCCATGTCGATCAGCGTTATCTGGCGGAAAATTTTCTGGCATTCTTCAACCGCGATTACCGTCGCGTAGCGGAACTGCATCTGGAATCCGGCTGGATTCCGAAGCACACGCGTGTGGAAGATTTCGAGAGCGCGATCCGGACCGTTTGCGAGCCGATTTTCGGCAGGCCGATCAAGGAAATTTCGTTCGGATTTTTCCTGCTGCGGCTATTCCAGATTGCGCGCCGCTTCGACTATCAAGTGCAGCCGCAACTCGTCCTGTTACAGAAAACCTTGCTGACAGTGGAAGGTCTCGGCCGCCAGTTGTATCCCGATCTGGACTTGTGGAAAACCGCGAAGCCGGTGATGGAACAATGGATGTGGAACCGCATCGGCCCGAGTGCGCAGATCGCGCGGCTGAAGGAGCGCGCGCCGCTGCTGGTGGAAAGCTTGCCGGAACTGGCCGAACGCGCGATGAAACTGCTCGCCAACGGCGGCGCTGCGAGCGGCGCGAACGCCGAGGCGATCGATGCATTGCGCGAGGAAATCCGCGCGGCCAATCGCCGCGTGCTATTTGCCGCGGGCGGTGCGACCGCATGGCTCGGCGGCTTGCTGTTCTATGGCCTGACTGCGCACTCGCCGCCGGATACGCGCAATCTGGTGATCGCTGGTGTGCTTGCCGTCGCTGGCGCCTGGTGCTGGCGGCGCGCCCTGCGCCAGCCGAATCCTTGATGCCGATCCGATTTTGATCCCTGCAAATGCTGGTGTCTGAGCGAATATTGAATTTCAGCCGGAGCCAGAGATCAAAGCCAGCAATTGTGAATCGATCCCTGCCGCATGTCTGAAAGCTCATCGCCAAAAGTGCATACACCGATCAGCTCAGCGGATACCGAACGCATCCGCGCACTGGTGGGTTTTTGCGACAAGGTCGCCTGGTGGCTGGACGATTGCCTGCGCATTCCGGGCACGAATTTTCGCTTCGGGTTGGATGCCATCGTCGGCGTATTTCCGGTCGCCGGCGATGCGCTCGGCTTTGCTGTTTCGGCATTGACGATGGCGCGCGCTGCGCGCGATGGCGTGCCGCGCAGCCTGCTGCTGAAGATGGGCCGTAACGTCGTCATCGATCTGGTTGGCAGCGCCGTGCCAGTGTTCGGCGATGTATTCGATGCGGCGTTCAAAGCGCATCGGCGCAATGTGAATTTGCTGCGCGGACACTATGCGGCGCAATTGCCTACGACAGCTGCGCGGCGGCGCGCGCCGTGGTTTGTCAGTGCATTGGCGGCGCTGGCGATCAGTGCGCTGATCTGGGGCGTTTGGCATCACTGGCAAACGCACTGATAAATCACGAGCCAGATTCCGTTTCGGATCGCGCCCTAATATTCCGCAAACAATAGCGACTCTTGCAACGAAAAACGCCGGCACTAAGCCGGCGTTTTGAAATTCTTCCGCGAGATCAGTTGCTGCGCGCGATCGCCAGGCCTTTCAGCAGATTCAGTGCCTGAAACAGTTCGTAATCGGAAACCGCAAGGTCTTTCTTGTCGGCGTCGTCCGGCTTGCTGTCGTCGGTGGTGGCTTTCACCGCAGCTGCGGCCGCGGCACCGGCTGCTGCGGCGGCAGTGGCTTTCTTCTTTTCGTCCGGATTGTCGAGGCGGCCTTTGAGGTCGGCCTCGTGGATGGCTTCGACCACATCAGACTGATCGATCCGCGTGACCTTGACCGGCTCGATGACGATATCCGGCACGATACCTTCGGCCTGAATCGAGCGACCGCTTGGCGTGTAGTAGCGCGCCGTGGTGATCTTGATCGCGGTTTCGTTCTGCATCGGCATAATAGTTTGCACCGAACCCTTGCCGAACGTCTTGCTGCCGAGCAGCACCGCGCGATGCTGATCCTGCAAGGCGCCAGCCACGATTTCCGCCGCCGAAGCCGAGCCGCCATTGACCAGCACCACCATCGGCGCGCCGTTCAGTTCGTCGCCGGGCGTGGCATCGAATTCGTGATTGGAATCCTTGTCGCGGCCGCGAATGCTGACGATCGGCCCTTTTTCGAGGAACGCATCCGAAACTTCAACTGCACCATTCAGCACGCCGCCCGGGTTGTTACGCAAGTCGAGCACCACCCCTTTCAGCGTGCCGCCGGCAAGTTTCTTCTGCTTGGCGATTTCATCATTCAGGCTCTTGCCAGTGCCGGTCTGGAACGAGGCGATGCGAATGTAGGCATAGCCCGGTTCGAGTTCGCGGCTGCGTACGCTGGTCACCTTGATGGTGTCGCGTTTCAGATCGAAAATCAGTGGCGCAGCGGCGCCTTCGCGAACCACGGTGAGTACCACTTTCGTGCCCGGATCGCCACGCATCTTGGTGACGGCGTCGTTCAGCGAAAGCCCTTTCACCACCTGGTCGTCGATCTTGACGATCAAATCTCCGGGCTTGATGCCGGCTTTCGCCGCCGGTGTGTCGTCGATCGGCGACACCACTTTCACCACGCCGTTCGCCGCCTGCACTTCAATGCCGAGGCCACCGAACTTGCCGGTGGTGATCTCGTTCATGTCCTTGAATTCTTCCTTGTCGAGATAGCCGGAATGCGGGTCGAGACCCGACAGCATTCCGCGCATCGCGTTTTCGAGCAGGGTTTTGTCGTCCACCGGTTCGACGTAATCGGCTTTGACCTTGTTCAGCACTTCGACGAAGTTGCGCAGATCGTCGAGCGGTAAACCGCCCGAGGCGGCGGTGGCGGCCTGTTTCTCGGCGAGTACGCCGTGGGTGAGGGTGACGGTGGCGCCAACAAAAAAGCTGACGGCGATCGCCGCCGGGACGCGATAACGGGAGGGCATGGATGACTCGATCGATGGAATGATGCCGGGGCGAAGAAGATACCACAGCGCCCTGCGTGAACAGCGGCTAATTCAGGCCGGTTGCAGCCGTCATCGCTGCAAATGAGCAACTGAAAAATCAGACGCCGGGGCGTTGCGAAAAAAGCCGCCGTGCTGGGAGCCGATGCGGATGCCGGCGTAACGCCGAGTTTCAAGGCTGGCGCATTCCGAGTGTTCGCAGCGCCGTCAGCGCGTCAGCCACTCGCGCGGGTCCATCGGATCGGTGCCTTTACGCACTTCAAAATACAGGCCCGGCTGCTCGTAGCCGCCGGTATTGCCCGCGCTGGCGATGACATCGCCGGCATCGACCGAATCGCCGACTGCCTTGCCGACTGCGGCGTTATGGCCATACAGCGTGAACAGGCCGTGGCCGTGTTCCAGCACGACGATCAGGCCGAAACTCGAAAGCCAGCCGACATAAGCCACGCGCCCGGACGCGCTCGCATGCACCGGTGCGCCCTCCTGCGCTTCGATCCAGATGCCCTTCCATTGCAGCCGGCCACCCGCTTTCGAATCGCCGTAATTCGCCAGGATTTCGCCGCGCAGCGGCCATTGCATGCTGCCGGTCTTGCCGGACCACGGCTTCGACGTCGACACCGGCGGCGGCGTTTCCGCCAGCGCGCGCTTCAGCGACTCCAACAGGTTTTGCAGTTCCTGCTCGTTACCTTGCAGTCGCTTGAGTTCCTCGCCTTCGCTTTCCAGCCGGCCTTGCAGTTGCTCCATCGCCAGCAGTCGCTGCTTGCTGCCGTTTTCGATATCCACCAGCGCCTGCCTGCGCTGCGTCTGTAGATCGTTCAGTTCTTCGAGCTCGTTTTGCAGCTTCGCGGTCAGCTCGGCCGCTTGCGCCATCTCGGCGTTGATGCCGTCGATATAACGCTTGCGCGCGCGCGTCAGATAGGCGTAGTCCATCAGCAGCCGGCCGATACGATCGGGCTCATCCTGGCTCAGCAGCAACTCGGCGCTGCCGCCAGTGCCGAGCAGATAGGCCGCGCGCACCTGCTGCGCCAGCGCTTCTTTCTGGTCGTCGAGCCGATGCTGCGTGGTCTCCTGCTGTTCGCGTGCCAGCTGCACCTTGATTGCCTGCCGCTTGATCTTGAAGCTGACCTCGCGCACCTGCCGCTGCGCTTCGGCGATATTGCGCTCGGCATCTTCAACCGTGTTCGCCAGCGAGTCGTGCTTGGCGCGATCGGCCTCGATGGCCTTGTTCATCGCCTCGATCCGCGCGTGAAGTTTCTTCAGTTCTTCGGCTTTGGCGAGCCGCTCGTCTTCCTCGGTTTGATGTGCCGGTTTCGCTGCAGCGTTGCCGGGCAAACATGGCATCAACACAGCCAGCAAGACAGTCATCAAAACCGCGCTTGACGAACGAGGGCCGCATCTAGTCGAAGGTCCAATCGATGCCCCAATCGATCGCCGAATCGAGGGTCGCATACTGGGCGGCGGGCAAGGCATGGCGTAAGCGGTCTTTCGAGCAATTCCGGCGAATGCGATAATCATACTCAGGAAGAGCCGCAAGAAGCGTTTGGCGCGAATCGGGTGCGCCGTCGCTTCGGCCGGTTCCAATGCCGCCACCCACAACCGATCGACGGCCGATCAGCGACTCACGAAAAGCATGCCCTCCGTTCCGCAGTTACTGGAATTTTTCCAGCATCACCCTTATCTGTTTGCGATGCTTGGCGCCGCGATCGTGATCTTCATCATCAACGAAGCGGTCGGCTCGCTCACCGCGGGCACGCTGATGACGCCGCTGCAAGCCGTGCGTCTGATCAACGATCGTGAACCGGTGTTGGTCGATGTGCGCCCCGCCGCCGACTTCAAGAAAGGCCATCTGCTCAATGCGGTGAACCTGCCGCTTGCCAAAATCGGTGAACGCGGCGGCGACTTGGCGAAAGACAAAACCCGGCCGCTGCTGGTGTATTGCGCGCTCGGCGGCAGCGCCATCGAAGCGGCAAAAACGCTGCGAAAAGCGGGTTACAGCGAGGTTTACCCGCTGCGCGGCGGCATCAACGGCTGGCTCAACGCCAGCTTGCCGATCACCGCAAAATAATCACGCGATCCACACTATTTCGTCATGGCCAGCGTTCTCGTTTACAGCACCCGCATCTGCCCTTACTGCATGATGGCCAAGCGTCTGCTGCAATCGAAAGGCGTGGCTTACGACGAAGTGCTGGTGGATGTCGACCCCGCGCGCCGCGAAGAAATGATGCAGAGAACCGGCCGCCGTACGGTGCCGCAGATTTTCATCGGCAGTACTCACGTCGGTGGCTATGATGAACTCGCCGCGCTCGATCGCGCCGGCAAACTCGATCCGCTGCTCAAGGCCGGCTAGCTTTATCCTGAAGCGCGTCACTTCGCCGCGCTCGTCACGACATTCAACCCCACGGACTTTTCTCATGGCTGAACCCGAAACCGCATCGCTCCCAGGCCGTCAGGTACTTTTGCAGCGCGTTTTCCTCAAGGATTGCTCGCTGGAAGTGCCGCTCGCACCGCAGATTTTTTCGCGGCCGTGGACGCCGGTGCTCGATGTGCAGATCAACTCCTCGATCAGTGGCATTGGCGAGCAGCTGTTCCAGATCATCCTGTCGGTCACCGTCACCGCCAAGCTCGGCGAAGACACCGGCTTTCTGGCGGAAGTGCATCAGGGTGGCATTTTCCTGGTCACCGGTTTTGAAAACGAAGCCGAAATTCAAGCCGTGCTCGGCGGCTATTGCCCGAACCAGATTTTTCCATTCGTGCGCGAAGCGATTGCCGAATTGACTCAGCGCGGCAGCTTCCCGCCGGTGCTGTTGCAGCCGATCAATTTTGAAGGGCTGTATCAGGAGCATGTCGCCAAGCAGCTCAGCGCAGCTGCCAAGGAAGCCAGCGGCAGCGGCGTCGTCCTGCAATAAGCCCGCAACACGCGGCATCGGCGCAAACCAAAAGCGTGAACGCCACTCGCCCCATCGCAGTCATCGGCGCGGGTGCGTTTGGTACCGCCTTGGCGATCCAGTTAGCGCGTCGCGGCGCTGTCACTTATTTGTGGGGCCGCGATGCGGCGACTATGGCGAACCTGCAGCAGAGCCGCGAAAACCTGCGCTATCTGCGCGGCTGCCGTTTGCCGGCGCAGTTGATTGCCACTGCGGATCTCGCCGAAGCCGTCGCAGATTCCGGCGATATCCTGATCGCCACGCCGAGCCCTGCGCTGCGTGAAACCTGCCAGCGTCTGGCCTCGCCGCTGCGGTCGGAGCAAGGCATCGCCTGCGCCAGCAAAGGCCTGGAACCGGCGACGGGCCGGTTCGCACACGAAGTCATCGCCGAAGAACTCGGCGCGCAGCGCGCGGTGGCGATCATTTCCGGGCCGACGTTCGCAAAGGAACTCGGCATGGGTTTGCCGACCGCTGTCACCGTCGCCTCGCCCGATGCCGCGTTCGCCAAGCGCATGGCCGCGGCGCTGCATGGCGATGGTTTCCGCGCGTACACGTCGAACGACATCATCGGTGTCGAGATCGGCGGTGCGGCCAAAAATGTGCTGGCGATCGCGGTCGGCATCGCCGATGGTCTCGGCCTCGGTGCCAACACACGCGCGGCGATGATCACGCGCGGACTCAGCGAAATGGCTCGGCTCGGTGCCGCACTCGGCGCGCATCCGCAAACGCTGATGGGCTTGTCGGGTCTGGGCGATCTGGTGCTGACCTGCACCGACAATCAATCGCGCAACCGGCGTCTGGGCATCTTGCTGGGCGAGGGCAAGACGGTCGCGGAGGCACAAGCGCTGCTGGAGGGCGTGGTCGAGGGCGTACGCGCGGCGCCGGAAGTGCGGCGGCTGGCGCAAGGCCTTGGTGTGCAACTGCCGCTGCTGGAAATGGCCAGTGCGGTGATCGCCGGAGAAATTTCTCCGATGGCGGCAGCCAAGCGCCTGGCCGAACGGCCGCAACGCGCAGAGACCAATGAAATCAGGCATTGAGATCGATTGATGAACTCCGTGCTGGATAACCTCATCCTCTATTTCATCCCGGTATTCGTGCTGTCGATCGCGGCAGAATTATTGTGGGCGGCGCGGCGCCGGCAGGAAATTTACGAAACGCGCGACACGTTCGCCTGCCTCGGCATGGGCATCGGCAATCTCGTCACCACCGTGCCGATGAAGCTTTTCTGGATATGGCTCTACACGCTGGTTTATCAATTTCGGATTTTCGATTTGCCGGTCGATCAATTGTGGAGCTGGGCGCTGCTGCTCGTCGCCGACGACTTCACTTACTACTGGTTCCATCGCGCGCATCATCGCGTGCGGCTGTTGTGGTGTACGCACTCGAATCATCATTCGAGCGAGCGCTTCAACTTCGCCGTGGCGCTGCGCCAGCCGTGGACGGAAAGCTTCAGTGCGTACTGGTTCTGGCTGCCACTGCCGCTGATCGGCTTTCATCCGCTGGCGGTGATTGCGATGCAGTCGATCAGCCTGATCTACCAGTTTTTCGTGCATACCGAAGTGGTGCGCAGCCTCGGCCCACTCGAAGCCGTGCTCAACACACCGGCGCATCATCGCGTGCATCACGGCAACAACCCGCGCTACCTCGACAAGAATTACGGCGGCATGCTGATCGTCTGGGATCGCCTGTTCGGCACTTTCGAGCCGGAAATCGAGCGCGTGCGTTATGGGCTGGTGCATAACGTCGATACCTTCAATCCGGCGCGGATCGCGTTCCATGAATTCGCCGCGATGCTGCGCGATCTGCGCTTGGCGAAATCCTGGCGTGCGGTGTGGATCGCGGTGGCGCGCGAGCCGGGCGCATCGGCCGCGCGTTGATCTGTGCTGTCATCGTTAGCCGATCAACGCCGATCAATGCGAACGCAGATCAATGCACCTGGAGTTTTCTTCCCTGTTTTCTGCGATGTTCTGCATGACGGCGCGCATCTCTTGCAGATCGATAGCAGGTTTATAGGTTGTTTTATTAGCGGGGCGTCTCAGCCGGATGACGCGCCACTGAACCCCAGTTGCCGCCAGGCCTCGTAAACCGCAACTGCGACGGTATTGGATAAATTCAGGCTGCGGATTCCCGGCTGTTGCGGCAACACCAAGCGTTGCTGCGCCGGCAGGCTTTCCAGAATCGACGCGGGCAGGCCGCGCGTTTCCGGGCCGAACAACAGCACATCACCGGCCTGATAACGCACCGCGTCGTAACGCATGCGGCCCTTGGTGCTGAACGCGAACCAGCGGCGATCGTTCAGTGCTGATTGCGCGGCGGCGAAATCCGCATGCACCTGCAATTGCGCGTACTCGTGATAATCGAGACCCGCGCGGCGCAATTGGGCATCGTCCAGCGAAAAGCCCAGCGGTGCAATCAGGTGCAGCCGCGCGCCGCTATTCGCGCACAGGCGGATCACATTGCCGGTATTCGGCGGAATTTCCGGTTGGTAGAGAATCACCTCGAACATGCGCGCATGCTAACGCGCCAGCCGGCCGGAATCGAAGCGAATATCGACAGGCCGCAGCGGTTGACTTTGTCGCCCCGCGACGCCTAGTCTGCACCGGGATTTCCCGCCATTAAAGGAAGGTGCGTCATGACCGGCGCCGCTCACAGTTTTCGAGTTGCAAGGACTACCGCAGCCGCCGCGCTGCTGCTCGCCGCCAGCGCCGCCGCCACGGCCGTGCAGGCCGAAGAGACGCCGTATCCGGTTCAGGCCGACGCCCGACCCGGCGGACTGGCAATGGCCGCCGATGTGGTGATCGGCCGCCCGCTGGGTTTGATCGGCGCGGTGATCGGCACCTCGCTTTTTCTGGTCGGTCTACCGTTTGAAGCGCTCTCCGGCGATGTCGCCGGTCCTGGCAAGCGACTGGTGGTCGAACCGCTGCAATTCACTTTTACCCGGCCGCTCGGCGAATTCCGCTAATCCCCATCGCTCCACCCGCGGCGCAGCCTACGTTGGGCTGCGCCGGTTTGGGTTGATAGCCTGATCTCCGGCTTGAAATAATCGAAGCCGCCTATCCATGGCGCGCTTCAACTCAGCGGACAGCCACCCCATCCGCATCGATCACATGCACTTCGCCGAGATTCAGTTTGCGCACCGAGGCTTCGATCTTGCTGAGGTCGCCTACCACGATCCACGTCAGCGCGGCCGGTTTCACCAGCTTGTCCGCGGCCTCCGCGAGCTGTGCTGGCGTGAGGGCTTCGACCTTGGGCACCAGCGTGTTCCAGTAATCGTCCGGCAGGCCGAACTCCACTTGTGAATCGATCGCGCCGGCCACTTCCGCGGAGCTTTCAAAGCTGCCCGGCAGTGCCAGCACTTCGGCCTTCTTGGCAGCTTGGATTTCGCTCGCGGTGAGCGGCTTGCGGCCGGCAATGCCCTCCAGTTCGCGCTTCATTTCCGCCAGCGCTTCGGCGGTGTGCGCCTGTTCGATCTCGGCATCCGCACCGAACACCTGCTGACCACGCGCTTCGGAGATGAACGAACTGGCGCCGTAACTCCAGTGCTTGGCCTGGCGCAGGTTGAGATTCAGCCGCGAGATGAACATGCCGCCGAGCGCGGTGTTCACCGTCTCCATCGCTTCGTGATCCGGGTCCGACGCGGGCGGCGCGAGATCGGCTGCGAGAATCAGCGATTGATCCGCGCCTGGCTTGTCGATCAGATACACCCGCGGCGCAGAAGGCAGCGCAACATGGGCGATATTCTTTTGCGGCAGCGGTTCGGCCGGCGCATGCCAGCTGCCGAACTTGGTTTCCAGCAAGGGCTGCATTTCCGCCAGCGTAGTGTCGCCCACCACCACGAGAGTCGCATTGTCCGGCCGCAGCCAGCGCCGTTGGAACGCCACCAGATCATCGCGGTTGATTGCGGCCACATCGCGCGCCAGCCCCACGCCGGCATAGGCATAAGGATGCGTTTCGCCGTACAGCAGCCGCGAGATCACCCGCCGCGCGGCACCGAACGGCTGCGCCTTTTCGCGCTCGATCGCCGCCAGCACGCGCTGCTTGAAGCGCGCCAGTTCGGCGGGTGGGAATTTGGCGTCTTCCAGTTGCACCGCCAGCAGATCGAGCGATGCCGAAAGGTTCGGCTTCAGCGCCGAGAGGCTCAAGCTCGATGTATCGCGGCTGGTGGAAGGCGCAATCGTCGCCGCCAGCTGCTGCTGCCGCTGTTCCATGCCGAGTGCATCGTAAGGGCCGGCACCTTCGTCGAGCATGTCCAGCGTCAATGCCGCCGTACCGGACTTGCCGCCTGCATCGGCCGCGCGGCCGGCATCGAACAGCGCCTGCACTTCCACCACCGGTACGGCGTGGCGTTCGGCCAGAATCACTTTCAAACCGTTGGATAAAGTCACCCGCTGCAGGGGCGGCAGTTTCAGCGGTGGCGGCGCATCCAGCGCCGGTACGCTGCTGCGATCCGCCGGCGTGCCCGCTGCTTTCAGCGGCGGCTGCGGCTGCACCTGCAAGGTGAACGAGCCATGCGCGAGCCAGCTTTGCGCTGCATCGCGCACGTCCTGCGGGGTCGCCGCGCGCTGAATGGCGAGTTCGATCTTGTAATGCGCCGGATCGTTGTGAAAGGTCTGATTGCTCGCCAGCAGCCCGGCCTTGCCACCAAAGCCGCCGACCTTCTCCAGCCCGCGCACGAGTCCGCCATTGGTTTCGGATTCCACCCTGGCAAGTTCATCCGCCGTCGGGCCTTCGCTCAGGAGTTTGTTGAGTTCCTCGCGGATCGCCGCCTCGATGGTGTTGAGAACATCGCCCGCAGCCCCCGGCCTTGCGGTGGCTTCAATCTGCAATTGACCGCCAATCTCGTTGCTCGCAACACCTGCCTCCACCGAAGAAGCAATCTGGTCCCGATACACCAGCCGCTGATACAAGCGGCTGGTTTTGCCGCCACCCAGCACCTCGGCAAACAGATCCAGCAGCACGTTGTCGCGCAGACCATCGCCCGGCACGTTCCAGACGATATAGAGACGCGGCAGTGGCACCGTGTCCTGCAGCGTCATGCGTTTGTCCGCAGTCAACGGCGCCGGCCAGGCCTTCAGATGCGGCACCGGCGGGCCCGGCGGCAGACTGCCGAAATAGCGCTCGACCAGCGCTTTGGCCTCTGCCGTATTCACATCGCCGGCGATGGCGAGCACCGCGTTGTTCGGCCCGTAGTAATGCTTGAACCAGTTCTTCACATCGGCCAGTGTCGCCGCATTCAAATCCGCTTCCGAGCCGATGGTCGTCCACGAATACGGGTGCCCCACCGGGTAGGTTTCCGCCGCAATGGTGTCGTCCACCTTGCCATACGGCTGATTCTCGTCCTGACGTTTCTCGTTCTCCACCACTTCGCGTTGTTGATCCAGCTTCGCCTGCGTAATCGCCTCGGACAAGAACCCCATGCGATCCGACTCCAGCCATAGCGCGCGGGCGAAGGCCGAGGTGGGCACTGTCTCGAAGAAGTTGGTGCGATCGTCATTCGTGGTGCCGTTGATATCCACCGCACCTGCCGGTTCCAGCGCGCGGAAATACTCATCGTCGTAATGCTGCGAGCCGGTGAACATCAGGTGCTCGAACAGATGCGCAAAGCCATGCCGCCCGGTGGGTTCATCGCGGCTGCCGATGTGGTACCAGATATTGATGCCCACCAGCGGCGCCTTGTGGTCCTCGTGGATCAGCACCGTCAGGCCGTTTTCCAGCACAAAGCGCGTGTACGGCACATCCACTTCGGACAACGGCGCGCCGCTGGCCGAGGGTTTAGTGATCGCAGGCGCAGCGGGCGAGGGCGCTTGCGGAGCGGCAGCGCAGGCGCCAAGACAAAGCACAGCAACGAATGGGAGAATGCGGGGCATGAGAGCGTCCTGGGGTTTACGTGATTCTATCGGTGACAGCACATGAGTGCGCCACCGGCCGCGTCTGCCAGCGGCGCTCAATTCTACGGCGCGGTGCATGCGGTAGACGCCAGCCACCGGCTCATCGGCGCGCACTACCGCGAATCCCCGCATCAGGACGAACGCCCCGATGCCCGCGACATCTCCTTGTTGGTGATCCACGCCATCTCGCTGCCGCCCGGTGAATTCGGCCGCCCCGCCGATGCCGCCGCCGCACACCGCGACACGCTTATCCACGACCCCGCGAACATCCGCGCAGACAGCGCGCCTGCTGCGGAAGCGCCCAGCACCATGTCGACCGACGACCCTGCGAACATCGGTGCCGCCCGCGCTCACAACGCGGAGACGAACCGCACCTCCTACATCGACGACCTGTTCCTCGGCCAGCTCGATCCCGCCGCACACCCGTATTTCGAAACCCTGCGCGGCTTGCGGGTTTCCGCCCACCTGTGCATCTTCCGCGACGGCACGGTGACTCAATACGTGCCCTTTCACCGCCGCGCCTGGCATGCCGGCGTTTCCCAATTCGACGGCCGCGAACGCTGCAACGACTACTCCATCGGCATCGAACTCGAAGGCTGCGACGAGCAACCGTTCAGCGATGCGCAATACCGCGCCCTCGCCGCCGTCACGCAAGCCCTGCTGCAGCGCTACCCGGCGATCACGCCGCCGCGCATCACCGGCCACAGCGACATCGCCCCCCACCGCAAAACCGACCCCGGCCCGCACTTCGACTGGCCGCGGTTCCGGCAAAGTCTGGCACCCGCAGCGGGGTGATCGCCGCGCTGTTCGGAGGCGATCCATGCGCGGGTTGGGAGTGAACTCAAGGCGGGCCGCTCCTGCCGGGCAGCCGGTGCGCCGGATAACCGCCCGCGATGTGCAGGTGAATCGCCCGTGGTCCAGGGGATAACCGCCCTCGATTACGGGAATCATCGCCTGTGGTTAGGGGGATAACCGACTCCGATGTGCAGGTTAACCGCCCTCGATCAAGGGCATAACCCCCCGCAGTAAACAGGCTGATCGGCCCCGGTCAAGGGGATAACCGCACGGGCTTAAGGGGTTGATCGCCCTCGATGTGCAGGTTAACCACGCGCGATTAACAGGATAATCGCCCCCGGTTAAGGGGATAACCGACCTCGATTAAAGGGATAACCGCCTGCGATCAAGGGGCATCTCGCGGGCAAACCGGCTTCGATCCGCCTGCTTGCGGAACCCGTTCCGAACGCGGTTCGGCAGCGGGATGCCCCGCTTCATGCACCGTTCGTCGGCTAAATGCCCGGAATGCACCCCTAACTCGAATCGAAATGAGACCTAGATCACATTTCGCACTTCCCGCGTGCAGGCAAGGGGTGCATGTTTCGCTTGCCGTATTTCACGGCGCATAAAAGCAGAGACATTCCATGCAAGCCAAACTCATCATCTCATTCGACGCCCTCGGCGAAGCCGACTTCCTCGCCCAGGCCGAAGGCATCGCCGCCGCACTCACCGGCAACGCCGCGTTTCCGGAACCTTGGCCTTCACCGCTGCCGGGACTGACACCACTGAAGACCGATATCGCCGCCTACGAGGCCGCCTACCTCGCTGCCAAAGCGGGCGACAAGGTGAAGATCGCGCTGCGCGAAGCGGCGCGCCAGACCGTGAACACCGATCTCAAGCGGCTGGCGCCGTATCTGGAAATGGTGGCCAATGGCGACGCCGCCATGCTCGCCTCCAGCGGCTATGCGCTGCGTAAAACCCCGGTGAAGACCGCCTCCAGCAACCCGCAGACGCTGCCGCCGCCGGAGGATTTTCAGGTTAGCCGCGGCGTGCTCTCCGGCACGATCGTGATCCACGCCAGCAAGCTCGAAGGCGCGGGTTCGTACACCGTGCAGTCCACCTCCGGCGACCCGACGGTGGAAGACAACTGGGAAGAAAACGGCACCTACCTGCGCTGCTCGAAGATCGAGATCGGCGGCTTCACGCCCGGCAAGGTAGTCTCCGTGCGCATCCGCGGCATCGGCACTCACAGCCCCGGCGCCTGGACGCCGGCCGCGAGTTTGATGGTGGTCTGAAGCCGCACCGGCAGCATCGGCGCAATCGATGAAAAGCATGCGGCCTGCCACGGATGGCGGGCCTGATCGCAAGCGGTAGACCAGCGCTTGCCGGATATCCCGCTCAAACCCGGCTACAGCGCATCCAGCGGGCTGCGCACACCGCGTCCGCCACGGTTCAGCACATGCGTGTAGATCATCGTGGTGCTGACGTCCGCATGGCCTAGCAGCTCCTGCACGGTACGGATGTCGTAGCCACCTTCCAGCAGATGGGTGGCGAACGAATGCCGCAGCGTATGCGGCGAAGTGGGCTTGACGATGCCGGCGCGGCCGGCGGCCAGCTTTACATGGCGCTGGATCGCACCTTCATCCACATGATGCCGCCGGGTGGCGCCGCTGCGCGGGTCTTTCGAGAAGCCCTGCGCAACAAAGATGTACTGCCAGCCCCAGTTGCTCGCCGCGTGGGGATACTTCACCGCCAGCGCATCCGGCAGCCAGACTTCGGCACGGCCGACGGCGGCATCCTGGTTGTACACCAGACGGCGCAATTCCAGGTGCGTGCGTAAACCTTCCAGCAGCGACTGCGGCAGCATGGTGACGCGATCCTTGCCGCCCTTGCCATCGCGCACGGTGATCTGCGCGGTGTTGAGATCGACATCCTTCACCCGCAGCCGCACGCCTTCCATCAGCCGCATGCCGGTGCCATACAGCAGCCGCACGATGAGCGACATGGAGCCTTCCAGATGGGCGATGAGCGCCTGCACTTCCGCCCGCGTGAGCACGGTGGGCAGCCGTCGCGGCTTCTTCGCACGCACCACATCCTTGATCCACGGCACCTCCAGTTCCAGCACCCGCCGGTACAGAAACAGCAAAGCCGCCAGCGCCTGATTCTGCGTGCTCGCCGAAACATTGCGCTCGGTGGCCAGATGCGTGAGGAACGCCTCCATCTCCACCGCGCCCAGCTCGCGCGGATGCCGCTTGCCATGAAAGCGGATGAAGCGTTTAATCCAATCCACATACGCTTCTTCGGTACGCAGGCTGTAATGCAGCGCACGCAACTTGCCGCGCACCTGATCCAGCAATCGCGGGGCAGCGGGAAGCGCGGTGTTCATAGCAGCCTAATCCAGTCAAAAGCAAAGCCAGAAGGCTTAATCTATAGGAGTTTGGCGAATGAGTACCGATTTAGGCTTTGCAGGAAACGGGTTAGACTCGGTGTTAGTCAACCTAAATAAGCGTTGGGC
>CAJCJH010000091.1 GCA_903970615.1 Rhodospirillales bacterium | reverse complement strand
GCCGCAGCACTTTTACGGTGACACGGCGGCGCTCGCAGACCAGAATCTCCGCCGCATATTCGCCGCCGCAACCATCGAACAAGATCAGCGGCGCACCGGCGCGCATGCGCAGCACTTGCACCAGATGATGCGCGCTATCGTCCGGCAGATTCAGCTCCATGCCGGCTGCCAGCGCATCCGCGAGATAGACCCGTGTCATGGCTGGCCGTGCGCCGCGCTCGCGCTGTTGAGAGCTTGCAAAGCCTGCTGGCGTTCGTCGGCGTTCTGGTCGGCGATGACTTTTGCGGCGACGAAGAACGCCAGCCAATCGCCACGCTGATTCGTGTAGAGTGCTGTAAATGCTGGTACCCAGCCGTGATACAGACCGAACGGCAGCAGGCTGGCGTTGTTGATGTCCGCGTTCATGAAGGCATCGTAGCCGCTGTAACCCTGCCATTGCGTGTCGCGCAAGGTGGCGTAGTCTGCGCGCAGGCTTGCGATCTCGGCCTGCTTCGCGCTGCGCATTTCCGGCACGGGCATGCCGCTCGCGTAAAGCTTTTCGAGGCGCTCGCGTGCCGCCAGCATCAAAGCCGTCAACTGGTCTTCGCGCGCTTGCGAAACATCTTCCTGCGGCGGCAGTCCACGCGCGGCACGCCACTGCCGCAAGCCTTCCTGCTCGACGAAGGTGGCGAAGGATTCGTTGAACGCGGTATCGCCTTTGACGTAAAGTTTTTGATGCGCGAGTTCGTGAAAGATGCCGCTGACCAGACGATCGTCGTCCCACTTCATCATCGTATTGAGAATGGGATCATCGAACCAGCCGAGTGTGGAATAGGCCGGCACATTGCCGATGGCGACATCGTCACCCGCTGCTTTCAAACGCGCCGCCTCGGCCGCAGCCGCATCATGCGAATAGTAGCCGCGATAAGCCACGCAACCGGCGATCGGGAAGCAGTGCGTTACCGGCGCGAGCGAAAATTCCGGCGTGGCGAACACGTTCCACATCGCGCTCGAACGGCCGAGATCGGCATACAAGGTGTAGCTGCCATTGCGCGGCAACTTGAGCGTGCTGGACGCAAACTCACGCGCGGCCTGCGCCAGCTGCAAGCGTTGCTTCAGCGCAGGCGCAACCGCAGGATCGTCCAGCACCTGCGCGATCGGCCGGCGCGCATCGAGCATCTGCACTTCGCCGCGCGCCAGCTGGCTGTAGTAAGCCACGCTGGAACAGCCGGAGAACAGCATTAAGAGCGCGACGAACGTCGTCGTCACAATCAGTTTCGACACAGGGAATGGCGCGGACACCGCATTAGTTTAGCGCTGCGTTGCGCTTGATTGGCTTCGATTGCTGCGCGGCTTCGAGTCGAAGCTGGTTGGGGAAAGCAGGTTTAATTTGCTTACTTGCAGTTCGCTGAAGTGCTGTCTGCAGGCTGCGGTTTGCCTGCACGACTTAACGCGGTTGTTGCGACCGCGGAGCGGCTGGCCGGAAACTGCGGCAGCTCATCGCCGATCTGATGCCACGCAACTTTGGAACTCACATGCGAATGGAAGTGAGGTTTCAGACTGGGCGCTTCATCGAGCGTGCCTAAACGCAAGTGAACCTTGCCGCGTAGCGGCTTTTGCGCATACAGACTGGAACCGCAAACGCGGCAGAATCCTAAAATCGTGTCTTCGCTTTTGACGTAATGGCCGATGCTCTCCTCGCCTTTCACGACGCGAAAGCTCGCCAGCGGAATTCCGCCAATTGCGGAAAATGCAGAGCCGGAGAATCGCCGGCATTCCGAGCAGTGACAAAAACCCGCGTATTCGAAATCGTCAGAGACCGAATATTCAATCGCGCCGCAAAGGCAGTGACCGTGCAGTTCTTTCATGTGCGTTTCCGTTTTTATTTTTCCAGCAGCGGTATGAATTCTGGTTTGATGAACGCCGCGTTCGCAAGCTCACTTGCGATCGAGCCAGACTTCCAAGCCCTGCGCATTCAAATCCATATCCAGTTCCAGTAATTCCCGCGCTTCTTCCGCGTCGACGGGCGAATTCAGCGCCGCGATTTTGGCAAGCTCGTGTTCGGTGAGTGCGCGTTTGAGCGACTGATGACGATTGGCATCCGTGCGATAGTGCGCGGCCAGTTGCTGATATTCGGCCAAGCCGCGGCGCAGGTCGGCGGCGAGTTTGGCGACGTTGCCGATGCGGCCGTAATGCGTGAGATAAATCCATTGCGGATCGGCCGCGAGCAGGCGATCGAGCGTGTGCATCCAGGCGGCGGGATCGAACTGCACCGGGGTTGTGGTCGGCAATAAATATGGGCCGTTCGGGCCATCGAATTCGCGGTAGGAAAGGCCGAACACATCGCCGGTGAACCAGCCGCGACTACGCGCATCCCACACGGCGAAGTGATGGCTCGCATGGCCGGGTGCGTCGATGAACCACAGTTCGCGGCCGTTCAGATCGAGCTTGAAATCATCTTCCGCGACGATCACGCGGGCTTCCGGCGCCGGCAGGATTTCACCGTACATCGCGGCCATGTGTTCCGCGCCGTAAACCGCAGTGGCGCCGGCGATCAATTTGGAGGGATCGATCATGTGGCGTGCGCCGCGCGGGTGAACAACCAGTTTCGCGTTCGGCAGTTCGCGCAACATCCGGCCAACGCCGCCGGCGTGGTCGAGATGCACATGTGTGGGGATCACATACGCGATCTGTTCGCGCGCGATGCCGCGCTGCTGCAAAACATTCAGCAAGCCGGGTACGGATAAAGATGTACCGCACTCGATGAACGCATAGCGATCGCCGCCGCGCAGCAGATAGCAGCAGGCCATGCCGGCGCGCTGCTGTTCGGTATCGATGCAGGTGATATCGTCGGAATAGTCGAGGGTGTTGGGCAGCATGATGCTCGTGGATAGCAGTAAATTCAGGGTTTGACGCGCTTCTGGCGGCGCGAGGGCTTGGCGATCTCGCTCACATTCGCGGCGGCCGCAAGTTCTTCCAGCGAGTTGTCGAGCAGGTCCATCAGATGTTCGATATCCGGTACCGCGCCGCGATGCGCGGTGAGTCCCACATCGAGCTGATTGCAATAACTCAACACGGTCAGATTGAAGGCGAGGCCGTGATACGGAATGCTGATGGGATAATTCGCCAGCAGCGGCGCGCCGGCCAGGTATAGCGGCACCGGCGGGCCGGGCACGTTGGATAACACGAGGTTGAACGGCGGCTGCAACAGATCGCGGTTGATGAAGCTTTCGTAGAGCCGGGCGGCGCTGCCCATCAAGGCGGGCGCAGGCAATTCCATCCAGTCCATCAGCACTTTTGCCGGCACTGCGCGCTGCGAGGTTTTCAGATGCGCGGTGTTGATGGCCACTGCCGCGGCGCGCGCCAGCGGATCGGCCAGATGCGTCGGCAAATCCGTGCTCAGCATGGTCAGGCGATTGCCGCCGTCGGCGCGATTCGCCCGCGCGCGCACCGAAACCGGCACCGCGGCTTTGAGAGCGCGCTCCGGCAGTTCATTTTTTTCGAGCAGATAGCTGCGCAGCGCGCCGGCGCTGATGGTCAGCAGCACATCGTTCACGGTGATATGCAGCGCTTTCTTGATCGCCTTCATTTTCAGCAGCGACAGCGAGCGGCAGGCATACGAACGCTCGGCAGTGATGCTGACATTGAAGCGCATACGCGGCGCTGGGCGCAGCCGGTTGGGATGGCTCTGCTGATCCGGCAAGTCGTCCGCATCGAATTCTTCGCCGGTGAAAAACGGCCGCATCAGCTGCCACGCGAGCGCGGCGTTTTCGCGCACCACCTGCACCAGCGCGCGCTGCCGTTTCCAGACTTCGCCTGCGGTGAACAGCAGGCGATCGAGCGCCAGCGGCAGTTCGTCGTCATCCGGCGGCAGATCGGGGTTGGGCGGCGTGACGGCATCCGGCGCGAGGTCGAGCAGTTTCGCCAGCAGCTGCGCGCTGGCAATGCCATCGCTACAGGCGTGATGGATCAACCCGATGCAGGCGACGCGCTGGCGCGACAAACCTTCGACGTAATAGAAAATCCACAGCGGCCGGCTGCGATCGAGCGGCCTGGCGATCAGCTCCGCCACCAGTTCCGCCAGCTGCCGATCGCGTCCGGGCGCTTTCAGTTTGAGCCGCTGCACATGGTTCGTCAGCCGGAAATCCGGATCGTCTACCCAGAACGCCGGAATCAGATTCAGCGGCATCGTGACCACGCGGCGGCGCAACATCGGCAGCAGGTAAAGCCGTTCGGCGATGCGCGCACGCACCGAAGCGAAACCAAAATTGGCCGGCGCGCGCTTCAAATCCAGCACGCTGACGCAACCGACATGCATCGGTGCATCGGCCGTTTCCAGATTCAGGAAGGCCGAATCCAGTCCGCTGAGCTGCTTCATTTCTGCTCCACTAAACCGCCCGCCCCAAGCGGCGCCTGCCCTTGTTCGGTGTTGACCCTAGCGTACGCGATTAAGCTCAAACTCGTCGTGGATTGAAGCTGACGACCGCGCGGCTGTGGAACGGCCGTTCACCGCACCTCGGGCCGATCGTGCAAGGCAAAAAGCTCGGAGCGCAAGGCTTTTTGCCCGGCGTTCAAGGCTTTTAGTCTCTCGCGCTGGGCGAAAAGCTGGAGTTGCGAGGAAAGTAGCCTCGTGTCTCTAGGGCAAATGCGGCGCCGCCGCGATCGGCCGGTCGAGTTCCAGATCTTCATACGAGGCGGGATCGTCGGACGGCTCCAAATGCGTGAACGCGGTGACTCTGGGTAGCCGCTGGGCGAGGCGGTCTTCGATGCGTTCGACCAGATCGTGGCCACGCTTCACCGACCATTCGCCCGGCACCAGCACATGAAAATTGACGAAGCGCCGCGCCGCCGAAACGCGCGTGCGCACGGCGTGGAATTCGATTTCGCCGGGCGTACCTTCGTCGCGGAACTGCTGCAGGATTTCCCGCAAAATCTGCTGCTCCTCGGCGGGCCAGGCGGCATCCATCAAGCCCATCGCGGATTCGCGGATCAGGCCGAAGCCGGACCACAGCACATGCAGCGCCACGGCGAGTGCGATCAGCGGATCGAGCCACAGCTTATGGGTCAGCGTGACCAACGCGACGCCGGCGATGACGCCGAGCGTGGTCCAGACATCCGCCATCAAATGGCGCGCATCGGCATCCAGCGTGATCGAGCGATGCTGCCGGGCGGCCCGCGCGAGCCAGCGCGACAGCACGAAGTTCACCACCGTTGCGACGGCGGCGACGGCGAGGCCGATGGCGGGCTGATCGAGCGGCTGCGGCGCCAGCAGCCGCGGCACCGCGGTGATGGCGATGGCAGCGGCGGCGAGAAAGATCAGCATGCCTTCAAACCCGCTGGAAAAATATTCGGCCTTGGTGTGGCCGAAAGCGTGCTCGTCGTCCGGTGGCTGTGCGGCCAGCCGCAGCATCAGCAAGGCCATCACTGCGCCGCCGAGGTTGGTGAGGGTTTCCAGCGCATCCGATAACAGGCCGACCGAGCCGGTGGCCCACCAAGCGTAGAATTTCAAGGCCAGCACCAGCATCGCAACGCCAACCGAAACGGCGGCGTAATGCGCAAGCTGCGGCAGGCTCGGCGGGGCGTGGGGGGCGGGCGGATTCACGGTTCGCATTTTAGAACCCATCGGACGAACCTAGCGAGTCATTAACCTAGGGGGCGCGGTCGCTGGTGAAATGACTTACGGATGGTGAGGATTTTCCGGGCATCGAACTTTTGCAAACCGGCAGGCTCTGTCGGTTGGTGGAAAGCTTGGGTGGATCAGGAGTCGTCGGCGCCCGGAACGCGATCGGCGCTGTTCTCCACGGCAGCAAAGCACGCCAATGAATTTGGGAATTGACCGGGATTGATGGAAGATTGGGCTGATGGATCTCCGATGAAATGCCGATTTTTGCTGCTGCTGGCCTTCGGGTTTGTCGGAGTTGATCGCGTGCGCGCACAACAGGCGGGCGACAACGTAGTGCTGCTCGGCTATGGTCACGTCATCACGCTGGATCACAGCCGGCCCTTGCATACGATCGTGGATAGCTCGGTGGTGACCGAAGCCGCCGGCATTCAATCGCCGTTCGATTCGCCCGGCACCGCTTCGAGCGTGAGCGATTCCGACACCGCGTTTCTTTCACTGACGCATTTCTTCACCGACCATATCGCCGCCTCCACTGCGGGCGGATTCCCGGCGAAGTTCAAGCTCGAAGGCCAGGGCGTGATCCAGCCGACCGGCGTGAGCGGTGCGCTGTTCAACGTCAACCTCGGCGATCCCGCGAACAATCCGCTGGCGACGGTGCGGCAATGGACGCCGGCGCTGCTGGCGCAGTATTTCTTCGGCAACCCGAATGACGAGATACGGCCTTTTGTCGGCGTCGGCGGGTCGTACACCTGGTTCACCAACGTGCATCTCAACGCCAACTTCGCCGCCGCTTCCGAGAATAATTTCGGCGACGTGCTGGCGGCGGCGAATGGCAAATCGACGCCGACCACGGTGCACGGCAGAGCTTCGTCGTCGTTTCAGCCGCTGCTCAATCTCGGCGTTCAGCAACGCATCGCCGGGAAATGGAGCCTCACCGCTTCGGCCACCTTCGCGCTGCTGAATACCAAGGCCGACATCCAGATTCGATCGAGCGACGGCACCGTGCTGGCGGATTCCAGCACGCGGATCAACATCGATCCGCTGGCTTTGAACATCTTCATCGGCTACGACCTAGGGCCGGGCATTCCGTTGTTTCATTGACGGCGTGCAGCGCATCAAGACGCGAAGCCGTTCGGCGAAACGCTATTTGACGACGCGCAACTTCGGGCGCCCGCTGGGGCGCGGCGCGTCCGGCGGCGGATCGGGCTTTGGGTCTTGGCCATCATTGCGGTGGCTATCGACACCGGTGATCGCCGGTGCTGCGGCCGCGGCGACCGGCTCCGGTTCGCCGAACATCACGCCTTCGCCATTCTCGCGCGCATAGATCGCCAGCACAGCGCCACTCGGCACCCAGATGTCGTAGGCGGTGCCGTTGAAACGCGCGGAAAAATAGATCGGATCGCGCTTCAGATCGAGCCCGCGCACCGCCATCGGGTTGATGTCCAGCGCAATGCGGCCATCGCGCACGAACTTCGCGGGCACGGTTACGCCGGGCTGGTCGGCAGCGATCAAGAGGTACGGCGTGAAGCCGCAATCCAGCGCCCACTCGTAGATCGCGCGAATCAGATACGGCCGTCGTGTCGGAATGGCGACTACCGGCGGTGTGGTCATTTTTGCGGCTTACCGGTGATGTCGCCGAAACAATGGCGGAATGCGCGGCGCGAAAAAACCCGTTGCGCGTAGCCGCGCCAAGCCGCCAGTTCGGTGGTCGGCAAACCGCCGTGCATGACGAAACGCCGCAGCAAAACCGCCCAGGCGCAATCCGCCAGGGTATATTCGCGGCCGAGCATATAGCCGGAGCCGCTGACGCGGCGCGCGCCGGAACGCACGCCTTCGAGCAACACCTGCCTGGCCGCTTCCGCACTGCGACCGCTGCCTCTCAGCAGCATGTCGCTGGCGGCGAATAAATCCTGCTCGATCTGCTGCAAGGCCACGCGCGCACGCGCGCGCGACGCGGGTTCCTGCGGCATCAGCGGCGGATGCGGATAACGCTCTTCGAGATATTCGACGATGACGCGCGCATATGGCAGCACACCTTCGCGGTCGACCAGCGTCGGCACGCTCTGCGTCGGGTTCAGGACCAGGAAATCTTCATTGATGCGACCGACGCCGATGATCTCGATCTTCGAGCCATCGATATCCTTTTCCGCGAGCACCAGCCGCGCCCAGTCGCAGCCCAGTGAATCGTTCGAGACAAACAGCGTCAGCCCGGCGTTGAGCGCGGGTTTGATCGGAACCTTATCGGGAGCGAGGCGGCTACGCAGGGCCATAAATTATTTCATGGCCTAGTGGATGTCGCGCCAGAATTCCTTCTTGAGGAAATAGGTCAGGACCAACAGCACCAGCAGATACAGGATGACGCGGAAGCCGAGCGCAATACGATCGCTCTTGCCGGGCTCGGAAGCGTAGGCCATGAAGTTGGTGAGGTCGGCGACGAACTCTTTATATTCCTCTGGCGACATCGTGCCGGCCTGGACCAATTCGAACTTCGGCGTGTCATCTTCCTCGCCTTTAGCGGGCGTTTCCAGCTTCTGCCAGCCTTGCAATTCACCTAAAACCGCCGGCATCGACACGCCCGGCAGATAAGGATTGTTGACGCCGAGCGGACGCTTGTCGTCGAGATAAAAACTTTGCAGATAGCTGTAAACCCAAGCCGAACCGCGCGCCTTGGTTTCGAGCGTGAGATCGGGCGGCGCACGACCGAACCAGGCTTCCGCCTGTTTCACCGGCATTGAAGACGAGATCGGATCGCCGAGTTTGTCGGTGCCGAGCATCAGCCTGGATTTCAGCAGATCGTCCGGAATATCCAGGTCTTTCGCCATGCGGTTGTAGCGCAGGTATTTCATCGCGTGGCAGCCGGAACAATACGCCATGAAGTCGCGCGCGCCGCGCTGGGCGGAGGGCAGATTGCCGACGTCCTCGCGGAATGGCAGCGTCGCCGGGCCTTCGTCGGCACGGCTCAGGGAAGGCATCAGGCCGGCGGCCAGACTCAGGCAGGCCGCCAAAAAAATCAGGCGCTTCATTCGGTCACTCGCTCGGGTACGGGCTTGGTTTTTTCCCATTGGCTGTAGAACGGCATCAGCAGAAAGAAGCCGAAATAGATCACCGCGCCGATGCGTGCGATCAAGGTGTGAACCGGTGAAACCGGCTGCATGCCGAGATAGTTCAGCACGCAGAAGTCGACTGCGAACAGGATGATCAAGCTGCGGAAAACCGGCCCCTTATAGCGCCAGGATTTCACCGGCGAGCGATCCAGCCACGGCAGGAAGAACAGGATCACCACCGCGCCGCCCATGACGATGACGCCCGGAAGCGCCGAGTGAAATAGCGAAGGCGTGGCGCGCAACATTGCGTAGAACACGCCGAAATACCAGGCTGGCGTGATTTCCGGCGGCGTGACCTGCGGGTTCGCGGCCTGGAAATTCGGCTGTTCCAGCACCATGCCGCCGCCTTCGGGCGCAAAGAAAATCACCGCGCTGAAGATGATCAGGAATACCGAAATGCCGACCAGATCCTTCACCGTGTAATACGGATGGAAGGCAATGCCGTCGAGCGGAATATGCGTTTGCGGATCTTTCCTGGCCTTGATGTCGACGCCATCCGGATTGTTCGAGCCGACTTCATGCAAGGCCAGAATGTGCGCGAACACGAGGCCGACCAGTACGAACGGCAGTGCGATCACGTGCAGCGAGAACAGGCGATTCAGCGTGGCGTCGGCCGGCACGTAATCACCTTGAATCCATTCGACCAGACCCTTGCCGATGTAGGGAATGGTGCCGAACAGCGAGATGATGACCTGCGCGCCCCAGTACGACATCTGGCCCCAGGGCAGCACATAGCCGCAGAACGCTTCGGCCATCAGCACCAGATAAATCAGCGATCCGAAAATCCAGATCAGTTCGCGCGGCTTGCGATGCGAGCCATACAAAACGCCGCGAAACATGTGCGCATAAACCACGATGAAAAACGCCGAAGCACCAGTGGCATGCATGTAGCGGATCAGGCTGCCCCAGGGCACATCGCGCATGATGTACTGCACGCTGTCGAATGCGGTGTCCGCGCCCGGCTTGTAGTTCATCGTCAGGAAAATGCCGGTCAATAATTGATTGACCAGCACCAGCAAGGCGAGCGAACCGAAGTAGTACCAGAAGTTGAAATTCTTGGGTGCGTAGTATTCGCTTAAGTGATCCTTCCACATCTTGGTGAGCGGGAAGCGATCATCGATCCAGCCCAGAAAGCCAGTGGTCTTGTACGGATTACGGACGATGGCCATTTATGCGGCCTCCTTCTTCGCGTCGGTCGGGTCTTCGCCGATCATCACGACCGTATCGGAGACATAACGATGCGGCGGCACCACCATGTTCAACGGCGCCGGCATTCCTTGGAACACGCGGCCGGAGAGGTCGTACTTTGAACCGTGGCAGGGGCAGAAATAGCCGCCGAGCCAGTTCGCGTCGATCTCCGGCGCCGGATGATCCGGCTTGAAGCTCGGGCTACAGCCGAGGTGCGTACATTTGCCGTTCATCACCAGATATTCCGGCTTGATCGAGCGCGTTTCGCTCTTGCAATACGCCGGCTGCTGATCCTGCTCGCACTTCGGATCGCTCAGCCGAGAATCCACTTGGGATAGCGTTGCCAGCATGTCTTTCGAGCGATGCAGCACCCAGATATTGCTGCCGCGCCAGACGAAGGTGACCTGCTGGCCTTCTTCGATCTTGCTGATATCGGCCTGAACCGGTGCGCCAGCGGCTTGCGCCTTGGCACTCGGTTTCAGCGAAGCCAGGAAAGGCCAGACCACGGCGGCAGCGCCCGCAGCGCCGACGACCGAAGTGGCGGCGGTCAGGAAACGGCGGCGGCCGTCGTCCACGCCTTCATTGCTCATTGATTCGAAACCTCAATTGGACTAATCGGAAACGGCACGCACTCGGGCGTCGGTCAGCGCGACGCACCTCGCATAGACTCTACAGATTATAACGGCGGTGAATGGCGCACGTCACGGTCCGATTTTTATAAAACCCACCGAGCAGGTGAAAACACCCAAAGCTGAGAGATTTTTCGATAATAAATTATTGATCGGCGTGAAACTCGATAAACGGGCTGATGGCTCTGAGCTCAAGCGATGGATGAAAACACTGGCTTTAGTAATGCCTACGGGTGTGTTTCAGATATCCGAATTTGGTTTGACGTCGTGGAAGCGATCCATCGCATGGATGACTTCAACGATCGCGTCTCGCTCACCCAAGCTGATGCGCGGATTCCACACATCACAAATCAGAATCGTGCGCGGTTGATCACTCCGATTCCAGGCTTCATGCTCGATCGTATCGTCAAAAACCCAAGCCTCGCCTTCACGCCATTCGCGTATTTGATGTCCGACTCGAAATCCACAATTTTCAGGCACGATCAATGGCAGGTGCAGCACCAACCGAGTGTTTGCCACGCCATTGTGCGGTGGAATATGCGTGCTGGGTTGCAGCGCGGAAAACATAGCCGCAGGCGAACGGTCGGCCATCACTGGCTGCGGCAATGTGGCAATAGCTGCCATCGTTGCGGGGCAGCGACTTGTGTTCTTCTCGACGCGCTTGCCAGCCAGATACAAGTGTAAAGCGCCCCAGCGAGTTGATCGATTCAAGGCGGCCCATTGATCCAGCGGCAGGCCATCCGGATACGCGACATAAGGAACGAAATCTCGAAAATCATCCGCCAGAATCTGCATAAGCTCGCTGCGAATTACTTGGGTCTGTGCTTCGAGTGCGGCGAGCCACGGAAACTCCTCTCGCTCATAAAACTCGATTGCCGGCAGACCGGGGTAGAAAAAATCCGACGGCTCCTGTCGAAACAGAATTTTTCGCCGCAAGGCGTGATCCATAAACGCATTCAAGCGTAGAGCTGCACCGGTATTGCCAGGCTCTCGGAAAGGACCTAGCGCCTCGCTCACGAAAGCAACCAGCTCCTCGATGTATTCAGCATTTATCTTACGCGCATGCCGTAATGCCTTGACCGAGGGTGCATCCAGGGTTTCTTCAGCCGGAGCCAGGCCGATGGCAAAGCCATAGAATTTTGCGGCGGACCGGAGTTGACCACTCTGCTCCAGCAGCGAACCTTTCATCAGTAGCGCCATGAACGATCGCGGATCTGCCTGCAGCGCGCCTTCGACCGCGGCCAGCGCACCTGGAACATCAGAAAGCACGCGGCAAGCCGCGGCAAGATTGAGCCAGATTGATGGATTTTTGCGACTGATCTCAAGTGCCTTGTTCAGCGTGGCCTGCGCGGCCAAATAGTCGCCCGCCGCCATGGACCGCATCGCAATCCCATTCAACTCACGCAATGCGTCCTGCTGAGCGTTTTGTTGTGTCAATGAATTTTCCATGTACTCCGCCCGAAGCTGACAAGCTCGATTTGCGTAGTTCCGATAAAGCGTGCGCTATTGCGGCACGACATCGAATGCCACGGACAGACGATCGCCGCTATCTGTGAATGGGACTGTGCCATGCCAATAGAAGGATGGGAAAAGTACAAGACGCCCGATCTTGGGCTGCACGAATCTTTCCATTCGATCCTCATTGCCCAGCGCCAAATTTGATGCGCCTAGTCCAAGCCATCCTCTTGGGTTGGAAAATCCTGTTCCTTGATCGAAAGGCAAACGTGCGTAGTAAGCCGAGCTGATCCACCCTTGCGGATGGACATGATTGGTGTGGAAGCCTTCCGATTGAAGACGACATGACCATGACCCGGTGAACCCGAACGCCTGTTTGCGCCGTCGGTTCATCGGATGCTGCGGATTATCCGGCAGGTTCCGTATGTAATCGGTGATCGCCGATTGAATACTCTCGCGCACCTGCACGATGACACCTGAAGTTTGCTCGAATAATTGTCCGGTAGTTTGAGTGCCGCCATGCAATGTCTGATCGAGCGGCTCCATTTTTGTGGTGTGCAAAGCATCGAGTTCAGCAGCCAGCGCACGATTGAATGCGAGTGAGTCGGCAAATCCCTCGGGCGCTGCCAGATCGTAGACGCCAACGTACTTTGCATGATCGACCAATTGCTGATAGCGGCTATCGGCCAATTCGCGGTATGTGAGGGAAAGGCCGGCAAGCGACAATTGGTCATCCGAATTCCGCACTAACGCACGTTCAAAGATTTTTAGCGCCTGGGCAGGCTGATGATCCCGCAATAATGCAAATCCAAGTTGCTGTTGATGAGTGAGCGCATCAGAGTCGAGCGTAATGGCAGCCATGAACAACCGATAGCTTTCCTCAAAACGTCCCTGAGAAGACAGGGCTCGGGCTAATTGCCCTGCGATATCCGCACGATCGGGCGCCATCCGGTACGCTCGCGCGAGTAAATTTTCCGCCGCAGCCCAATTGTCCCGACGCATATGAAATAGGGCTTCGAGATACATCAACTCAACATTGTTGCCAAAATGTTTTCTGGCAATTGCAAAAGTCGTCAAGAAATCATTTCGACGTCCCGACGCCCAGGCCAGATTGTTGAATTCAACATGCAGTTCGGTGGCATCGGGTCGCTGCTCGATCAGCTTCTGATAGGCCGCCAAAGCCTCATCATGGCGGGCAGCATCCCGAAGGGCATTTGCAATTGAGAAGTCGACTTCAAAACTGTTGGGCCGCAACGTACGTGCCGATTCCAGGACCAGCAAGGCTTCATCATGCTTGCCCAGTTTGGATAAGGCCCAGCCGCGATAATAGAGTGCATCGAAGTAATCGGGCGATGCTGCGATCGCCGCGTCGAGCGCCGAGATCGCCTCTGCGAACAAGCCCTGCTCGATCAACAGCGCACCGACCCGCGTCAACGCTGCCGAGTGATCCGGCCGCAGCTTTATCGACTCACGATAACTTTCCAAGGCTTCTGGGCCATGTCCGTTCCGTTCCAGCAGAACGCCGAGGTTGTAGCGAGACTCCACGTCGCCGGCATCAATGGCTATGGCTCTAAGGTAGATCGCTTCAGCTTCCTCTGCTTTCCCTCGGCCGGCCAGCACAACGCCAAGCGCGTTCAGTAGAGCGGCGGATTTCGGCTGCCAATCGACCGCACGCCAAAGCAAGGCCTCAGCCTCGTTCAGATCACCACGCGATTTAACCAGCAAAGCCAGATTGAACAACACCGCCACTTCATTTGGGAAAGCGAGCAGCAATTGACGATAAATTTGCTCGGCCTCAGCGACTCGCTGCTGCTGTGCCAGCGCCTCTGCTCGCTTGAATGCTTCAACTGGATCGAATCGCGCATGAGCAGACTGATTCGCGCGGGAATGCCAATCAGTCGTCTCGGTTGGATGAGTCATAAGGTTTCCGGCTTTTACAGTCCGCTGCTTGCTTCAGCTACGAGACTACGGCTGCGAATACTTGCGAATATAGCGAGAGCGGCCACGTTGCTCTTGCTGATGTTTGAATGTTAGGCATTCGGGCAAATCACAACAAAGCCCCTTACCTTGTGTAACGACTTGGCGGCTTTATGCGCTGCCATTGATCACTTGAGAACCTGAACATCTCGCATAAAAAAGGCGGCCCGAAGGCCGCCCCAAAGTGCAGATCAGGAAGCAGAATCGATCAAAGGTCCAATGTAAACCCGACGAACATGACTCGACCGAGCGAATCATAAACACCAGGGAACGTATTGCCGTTGCCGAAAGGCGATGGGGTGACCGTCTAATCCAAGGTCGGCGGCTTCTGTCCACCCACATTGCTGATTCCAAAGCGCAAGGTCAGGTTACGGTCCTTGGTTGGCAGCACATAGGTACCCGACAAATCCACGTACTGTTTGGCACCGATCTTCCCATCGATGACATCCTGCTTACCATTCGTCAGGTTGGGATCGCTGGTATTGCTATCCAGTTGAACGCCGCCCGTGTAGCGCCAGTCGGCGGAGAGTGTCAGCCCGATCGGCGTGATGTCGTAAGCGCCACGCAATTTATGACGA
>CAJCJH010000090.1 GCA_903970615.1 Rhodospirillales bacterium | reverse complement strand
GCAAGTGCTGCGCATGCGCGCCGGTGCGCCGCTGATCTTGTTCGATGGTTGCGGCGGCGAATATGCGGCGGAGATTCTGGTCTGCGAGCGCCGCCGTGTCACCGTAAAAGTGCTGCGGCATGAGGCTGTCGAGCGCGAATCGAAGCTGCAGCTCACGCTCGCGCAATGCGTTTCCAAAGGCGAGCGCATGGACTACACCTTGCAGAAGGCGGTGGAACTCGGTGCGTCCGCATTCGTGCCGCTACTGTCGTCGCGCAGCGTCGTCAAGCTCGATGCGGAGCGCTGGGAAAAGAAGCTTGAGCATTGGCGCGGCGTCATCGTTTCGGCCTGCGAACAATCCGGCCGCACGCGCGTGCCGGGTCTTGCATCGATCGACAAGCTGGAGCACTGGCTCGCCGCGAACAAGTCGCCTTCGGACCTGCGGCTGATGCTGGTGCCGGGTGCTGCGGCCACGCTGAAATCGCTGCCGGTGTCGCCGCGGATTACTTTGCTCGCCGGCCCCGAAGGCGGTTTGAGCGAGGATGAAATCGCTTTTGCCATGCGTTGCGGATTCACCGCCTTGAGCCTCGGTCCGCGCGTGCTTCGCACGGAAACTGCGGGTGTGGCGGCACTCGCGGCCTTGCAGGCGCTTTCTGGCGATCTCGGCTAAAACTCGTCTCCTGAATTATTGCGCTCGACATTTCGCACGCCGGCGATGTGAATAATGCTCACCTATACTCTTAACCAGGGCTGCGCTCTGGTGACACCCAAACGCGCTTCGCTCGCTACGTTTACGAGACAAGTTCCAATCTGAATCCCATGCTCATCAAGAATGCTGTGCTGGTCAACGAGGGTCGCCGGATCGAGGCGGACGTGCTGATTCGCGGCGAACGCATCGAACGCATCGCGCCGCAGATCGCTGCACCTTCGAATGTCGAAGTGATCGATGCCAAGGGCTTGCTGCTGTTGCCCGGCTTGATCGACGACCAGGTGCATTTCCGCGAACCCGGCCTCACCGCGAAAGGCGATCTCGCCAGCGAATCCGCAGCGGCGGTGGCGGGCGGTATCACCAGCTTCATGGATATGCCGAACGTCAATCCGCAGACCATCACGCGCGCCGCACTCGCCGCCAAGTACGAACTCGCCCGCGGCCGCGCGTTCGCCAACTACGCTTTCTACATGGGCACCACCAACGACAACCTCGCCGAACTCGAAGCGCTGCAGAAAGGCGAGGCCTGCGCAATCAAGATCTTCATGGGCGCTTCCACCGGCAACATGCTGGTCGATAACCCGGAGACGCTCGATAAAATCTTCGCGCGTGCGCCGGTGATGATCGTCACCCATTGCGAAGATACGCCGATGATCAAGCTCGCCGAAGACGCCGCGCGCGAGAAGTACGGCGAGGACGTGCCGTTCGCCGAGCATCCGCACATCCGCTCGGCCGCGGTCTGTTACAAATCTACCGAACTCGCGGTCGGCCTCGCCAAAAAGCACGGCACGCGGCTGCATGTGCTGCATCTCACCAGCGCCAGCGAGCTGCCGTTCTTCGCGCCCGGCCCGGCTGCGACCAAGCAGATTTCGGTGGAAGCCTGCGTGCATCATCTGTACTTCGATGAATCGCGTTATGCCGATCTCGGCTCGTGGCTGAAGTGCAACCCGGCGGTGAAATCGGCGGCCGATCGCAGCGCCCTCGTCGCCGCCGTGCGCGATGGCGTGATCGACATCATCGCCACCGATCACGCACCGCACACGCGCGCCGAGAAAGCGCAGAGCTACTTCAAAGCGCCTTCTGGCTTGCCGCTGGTGCAGCATTCGCTGCTGGCGCTGCTCGATCTCGAAGCGCGCGGCGAACTGAGTCTGGAAACCATCGTCCAGCGCGCCTGCCATGCGCCTGCGCAGCGCTTCGGTGTGCGCGAACGCGGCTTCCTGCGCGAAGGTTATTTCGCCGATCTGGTGCTGGTCGATCCCACTGCCGGCACGCTGGTCACGCCCGAATCGCTGCGCTACAAATGCGGCTGGAGTCCGTTCGAGGGTCATCGCTTCAAGGCGCGAGTAGAGGCCACCTGGGTCAATGGCGCGCTGGCCTATCGCAATGGCGAACTCACCCCGCAGGCGTATGGACAGCGCCTCGCCTTTGCCTGAGATCAAGATCGACATCGGGATCGACATCGGGATTGCTGACGGCATCGATCCCGATCTGCCCACCGCGGCAGACGTTGCCGCTGCCGCCAGCCGTATCGAAGCCCATATTCTGCGCACACCCGTGCTGCGCGCAGCCGAACTCGATGCCCGTGCCGGCTGCGCACTGCTGTTCAAATGCGAGAACCTGCAACGCGGCGGCGCCTTCAAACTGCGCGGCGCGATGAACGCGGTGTGGAGCCTCAGCGATGCCGAAGCCGCCAACGGCGTAGCCACGCATTCCTCCGGCAATCACGGTGCGGCACTCGCTCGCGCCGCCCGCGCGCGTGGCATCCGCTGCCATGTGGTAGTGCCGATTGGAGCTGTGGCCTCCAAGCTGCGCAACATCGAAGAGCAGGGCGCGAGGGTGCATCGCTGCGCGCCCACGCTCGCCGCCCGCGAAGCGGCCCTGGCCAAAGTGCTCGCCAGCACCGGCGCGTACCTGGTCCATCCGTATGACGATGCCCGCGTCATCGCCGGCCAAGGCACCGCCGCGCGCGAGATGCTGCAGGACGAACCCGAGCTGGACGTGCTGCTGGTGCCGGTGGGCGGCGGCGGTTTGATCGGCGGCAGCGCGCTCGCCGCCAGTGCGCACACGCGGCCGATGCGTGTGATCGGCTGCGAACCCGCCGGCGCGGACGATGCCGCTCGCTCCTTGCAAGCCGGGCAGAGACTCACCGACGGCCCGCGCGAAACTCTTGCCGACGGCCTGCGCAGCAATCTGGGTGTACGCAACTTTGCCCTGCTGCGGCAACACGTCGAAACCATCTGGACGGTGGACGACGCCGGCATCGCTGACGCCATGCGGCTGTTGTGGGAACGCCTGCGGGTGGTGGTCGAACCCTCCAGCGCCGTGCCGATGGCGGCCCTGCTGCGGCACCGCCACAAACTCGCCGGTCTGCGCGTCGGCATTATCCTCAGCGGCGGCAATGTCGATCTCGACAGTCTTCCGTGGTCGGAGGCTTAAGCGCCGCCTCATCCGGCACGCTGGCCCGGCATAAAGCCGGATTTTGCATCGATATTGGTATACCTGTGCGCACTCGACCCTCAATAATCAGCATCCTCGCCTGCGGTGCCGGCGTTTTGAGTTGTAGAAGAGTTCGATGTAGTCAAAGACGTCCGACTTGGCATCGTTTCTTGTCGCGTAAATTTTGCGTTTGATGCGCTCGCGCTTGAGCACTAAGAAGAAGCTCTCGGCGACGGCGTTGTCGTGGCAGTTTCCACGTCGGCTCACGCTGCACGCGATACCGTGGCCTTTCAGGAAACTCTACTTCCAACTGGATCGAAGTTACCAGGTCGCTTCACGCTGCCACCGGGATCGACGCACCACTCGGCCTGCAAGTCAGCTTGAACAGTTCGGGACTGCCGGCCTTGATCTGGCCTGGACATCAGCGGCGCAGCCAGCTATGCCGTCGAGCGCGCCACCACGTCCGGCAGCCCTTACCAAGCGATCGGCTCGGTGACCGCCAGCGGCCAGAACCAAGGCTACACCGACGGCAACATCACTGCCGGCACACCTATTACGACGTGATTGCAGCCGTCGATAGCCGCAGCAATGAGTCCGTCAACAGTTAACAGGTGTTGGTAACGACCCAGTGATGGACGATCTTCGCAGAGGAGAATCGAGCTAAAGGCAGCAGTGCAAGCAAGCGGGGGTCGTGCGCGCAGTTAGCCACGACTGGCCAGATGAACCGCGCGCTTCAGCGCCTGCAAAGCGGGCAGGATTGCAGCGGGTTCGCGCAGGACGCGTCGCGCCTTGCCGAGTTCTGAGCGCAGGGTAGGTGGAATCGCACGCTGAGTAATCCGGGTCGAGGCCGGCGCAGTACAATCGCTCAGCGTATCGATCCAGTCGGCCGGCTGAATGGTGATGAAGCGACGCGACAGCAGACGCCATGCGCGAAACGCCGGCGCAAGCTGCTCGACGCTGGCTACGGCGGCGATGAAATCTTCCGTTATGGGCGATGGCGTTGCCGGGTCGAGCGCAGTCGAAAGCACGGCCAGAGCGTCTGCGATCCTGCGCCGGAGTACGGCGATCGAAGATATGGGCAATACGAACCATGCTGCCGCCACGCCGATGACTGCCCCGATCACGATCTCTTGCAGGCGTGGCCAGAGGATCAGCTGCACCTGACTGCCGATGAATCCCTGCAATAGCGCGAGCGCGAGCGTGACGAACAGTGCCCACCAGGCGTAACCGAGCGGTCGCAGCCAGACGCCGAGGAACACGGCGAGCAGCATGAGGGCGACGGTCATCGTGTCGTGCGCGCCCACCTGCACCGTGAGCAGCAATGCCGCGAGCGTTCCGGCCGCGGCGCCCGCTACGCGCAGGATACTTTTATAAGCGACATCGCCGCGGCCACGATTGCCGCTGTTGACGATGAACGCGGTCAGCACGAGCCAGCTCCAATGTCCCGGAAACAAAGCGAAGCCGACGAAAAATGAGACGGCAAGCGCGACCGCCATTTGGATCGCCATGCGGGTGCTGGCGGGCATGCGTGATGCACCTTCACGAGTTGTCGCCGCGATAGCAGCGCTCGCTCGCGGCGGTGCAGGCGATGGCAATAATTTCAGTTGCCGTCCCAGCCCATGAACGATGGTGACGGACGCGAGCGCGATGAGCGCGACGATCATCGGCATCAGTAGCGCAAGCCCCTGCGTGAGCCGCTGCGAAGGAATGTACGGCGTAACCAGCAACGCCACGAAGGGCAGCGCAATCAGCGAACCGGCGCGCTGCGCGGCGGGCCCGAATCGCCGCAGCCAGATGGACGCCGCGATGCCCAGCACGAAGACGATCGCGCCCGCTGCCGGCAAGCGATGCAGCAGCATGCCAACGCCGAGCGAGACGAATCCGACGACGGGCAGCACGACGGCGGCTTCGAGGCGTCCACGCCAATTACGATCAAGCTGGCTGCGCCATAGCGATAACGTCAGCACGACCGCGAGCACCAGCGGCCCCGACTCGGCGTCGATCGTCAGCACGCAGGCAAAGGTCAGGAGAATCGCGAGCATCGTCGCGATGGCTTCGCGCAGGCTCTCAACCACTTTCCGGTTCATGCTCGAAATAACCTCGCTGGCGCGAATGCTGGCGGGCTTTACGAACTTGCGCGTGCGGACTTAGTTCGACATACGCCAGCGCGTGCCTGTGGCGGAGTCTTCGATGAGGATGCCGCGCGCTTTGAGTTCATCGCGGATGCGGTCAGACTCGACGAAGTTCTTGGCTTTACGTGCATCCATGCGCTGAGCCAACAGCACCTCAATAGCTTCCTCACTCAGCACCGGCCCACCCACAAGGTTTGCAGATGATGTGCCATAAGCCGTGCCTGCTGCCGCGGCAATTTTTGGAATGATCGGCCCTTTGAACCATTCCTCTGGCGGCTGCTGAATAAGTCCAAGCAGGCTGCCTGCATCCAGCAACTGAGCCTTGAATCGCGCCTTGTCGGCCACGGTTTCCGCCTTATTGGCGAGGCGCGCCAGATCAAATAATTCGGCCAGTGCCTGCGGTGTGTTGATGTCGTCTTCCAGCGCTTCGATGAAGGCTTCGGGTGCTCGGATACCAGCCGCCGGTTCGATGCCTTCCAGTTCGCGCAAGCTCCCATACAGACGATCCAGCTTGCGGCGCGCATCCACCAGCGCGTCGTCGTTCCAGTCCAGCGGCTGACGGTAATGGCCGGTGAGGAGCGCCAGCCGCACCGCTTCGCCGGGCGCATGTTTGACGATCTCGCGTACCAGCAGAACATTGCCGATGGACTTGCTCATTTTTTCGCTGTCCATCGTCAAAAAGCCGTTGTGCAGCCAGTAGCGCGCGAAGACCTTGCCGCCATGCGCGCAGGTGCTTTGGGCGCGCTCGTTTTCGTGATGGGGAAAGATCAGGTCGTGACCGCCGCCGTGGATGTCGATGGTTTCGCCGAGCAGCGCTTCGGCCATCGCCGAGCATTCGATGTGCCAGCCCGGACGGCCGCGACCGCATCGCCAACTCGGGGGTGAATCCCAGCCCGGCAGTTCGGGTGGCGACGGTTTCCACAAGACGAAATCGCCCGCGTCTTTCTTGTACGGCGCAACTTCCACGCGCGCGCCGGCGAGCAGTTCGCGCGGGTCGCGTCTGGAGAGCTGGCCGTAGTCCGCGTAGCTGGCGACGCTGAACAGCACATGACCTTCGGCGGCATAGGCGTGGCCGCTGGCGATGAGCCGTTCGATCATTGAGATAATTTCAGGCACGTGTTCGGTGACGCGCGGCTCGAAGTCCACCGGTGCCACGCCGATTGCGGCTAAATCCTCGTGATACGCAGCGGCGTAGCGCGCAGTGATGATGCCGATTTCGACGCCTTCCTTCGCTGCGGCGGCATTGATCTTGTCGTCGATGTCGGTGATGTTGCGCACGTAGTCCACGCGCGGATAGCGGCGCCGCAGCAGCCGCGCCAGCACATCGAACACCACCGCCGGCCGCGCGTTGCCGATGTGCGCGAATGAATAGACCGTCGGCCCGCAAACGTACATCGTGATCCGCTGCGGGTCTTGCGGGACGAATGATTCCTTGCGGCCGCTGGCCGTGTTGTGCAACTGCATCGAGATGATCCCCATCGGCGCAAAAACGCCGCGCGAAGGATACCGCGAAGCCGCTGTGCCTGGCCGATTTCGTGCAGCTGCGGCAGGCCTCGCGGCGTCGGCAAATGCGGCCGGGATGCGACAATATGCGGGGGAAGAAGCGTTCGCGGTGAACCGCCTTGTTCAACTGATGATTCAACCGATGATTCGACTGGTGATTCGATCGGTCATCAACCGGTTCCTAAGCCATCACACACCATTATTCGATCGAAGATGACCCAAGAAGCACGCGCATGACGCTGCAAGTCTGGCTTACATTCGTCGCCGCGGCGTGGTTGATCTGCCTGTCGCCCGGCCCCGGCGTGCTGTCTTCGGTGACAGCCGGGCTGCGCTATGGCTTTGCGCGCGCGCTGTGGAATATCGCCGGCTTGCAGCTGGGCGCGCTGCTGGTGCTGCTGGTGGTCGGCGTTGGCCTGGGCGCGTTGCTGGCGGCTTCGAGGTTCGCGTTCACCGCGATCAAGCTGTGCGGCGCGCTGTATCTGATCTATCTCGGTGTGCAGCAGTGGCGTTCGAAAGCCGCGCCGATTCGGGCACCGGATGGCGGCGCGATTGCGAATGTCGGCCGGCGCGGCGCGCTGTTCCTGCGCGGGCTGCTGGTGAACGTGACGAATCCGAAAGGCATCCTGTTCACCTTGTCGGTGCTGCCGCAGTTCATCGATCCCAAAGCCGCACAGCTGCCGCAATATCTGATTATCGCGGTGACGACCTTCTTCATCGATGTGTGCGCGATGACCGGCTACACCGCGCTCGGCGTGAAGGCCTTGCAGCTGATGCAGAACCCGCAAGCGATCCGCTGGATCAATCGCGGTTTCGGCACGTTCTTCATCGTAGCCGGCCTCGCGCTGGCGATGTTCAAGCGCGCGGTTTGATCTGGCAATTTCACGCCGGTTTAATGACGAATGGACGCGGTGCGGCACACGATCTTATCGACAGCGATCCGCGCTTAGCCCGCACTTGCCCGCACACTCGATGCGCTGTCGATTTACGAAGATTCCTGCGCAGCTTCGCGGATTCCGGGAATCTTGTGGCGGAATTTCAGATCGAGATAGTGAAAGTCCTTCACGCCGAGACGGCGATCTTCAAAGAACCATTTGAGGCCGTGATAAATCGTTGGAAAGGCGATTTCGTCCCAGGGAATTTCGTCTTCGCGCATCAATACCGTTTCCGAACTTTCCGGCGTGGCGTGATGATGGGCGGAGGTCATACGGCCGCGATGCAGCATGAAAAGCTGGCTCACGTATGGCACGTTGATGACGGCGAACAGCTCGCCGATTTCCACCACCGCGCCGGATTCTTCCAGCGTTTCGCGGGCCGCGCCTTCGCCGCTGGTTTCGCCCATTTCCAGGAATCCCGCCGGGAAAGTCCACAGGCCCAGCCGCGGTTCGATCGAGCGTTTGCACATCAGCACGCGGCCGTCTTCCCATTCCGGCACGCAGCCGACGATCACCTTGGGGTTTTGATAATGCACGGTGCCGCAAGCCGCGCAGACGTGCCGCGGCAAGTGATCGCCAGCAGGTATCAAGAGCGCGACCGGCTGGCCGCAGGTACTGCAAAATTTCATGAGGCGACTTCCGTGCGCGGATTGCGTGCAACGATGCTGACGTTTCGCGCAAAGCCTAGCAGAGCGGTCGAAACGAGGCTGGAATTGCCCTTGAAAATCGGTATCATCGGAACACAAGAACAGCAATCAATTTTTCATTTCGATGGTTCGCGCTGCGCGGCGATCCGGCAAATTTCCAATCGTGGGGGAGACCATGCAAAAGCTCGTTGTAGCCATTCTGCTGGGCGCGATCGCAGGTAGCGCGAACGCCCAGGTCGGCAAGAAAATCGGCGGTTCGGATAGCGGCTCGGCCGATAGCGATGCCGGCAGTTCATCGCTCGCGGTGGAGAATCACAAATTTTATGTTGGCGCGGATTACGCGCAGACGCGCCTGTCGATTTCCGATTCCGCCAGTGCCAACGGCATTCCGGTAGACGACTACGACGGCCACTTCGTCGATCTGCGCGCGGGCTATCGCGTACTCAGTGCACTCGGTCTGGAGTTCCACTACGGCGTGCCGCTCGGCAACACGCGCGATCCGGGCAACATCCGGCCGAATCACTATTACGGCCTGTTCGTGGTGCCGACGGCCACGCTGTTTGAACGCTTTGAACTCGGCTTTCCGATCGGCTATGACTTTTCCGAAGTCAGCCATAAGGATGCCGACGGCACACGCGAACACGAAACGCTCGATAGCGTTGCGTTCGGCATCAACATCGACGTGCCGGTGCGCCAGTTCTGGGATGCGCTGCCGGACCTGCGCCTGAGCGGTGGCGCGATGGTTTACGACCACGCCTCGGCGTCGCGCTATTACGGATTCCACTACGGCTTGCGTTACGACTTCGGAATTTGAGGCTCGAACAATCGCGGCCTACAAACTTGTCGGCGCGATTGAAACCGACGGTCCACCTCGTACGTAAATAGAAGCAGTAAGTTCGAGTTAAGGAATCCAGCGCAATATAATGGATAGACTATTTTGGAACAGAAGCTCGACACCCGAATTTTCAAGTTTTCGCAAGGGCGGCGGCGATTCAAGGCGGTGTTAATTGCGCTGCCGTGATTCGAGCGCTTAACCGTTTGACTCTTCACTCCACCAGGAAAAATTCGCATGAACGAAAAGATTGATTCGCAACGCCGGCGCTTGTTGGTGAATGCCGCCGTGGGCGCCGTGATGGCGCCGCTCGCGTTGTCTTCGCTGGGCGTAGCATTCGCCGCCGCGCCGCTGCTGAGCCCGGATGACCCTACCGCAAAATCGCTGGAATATGTCGAGGACGCGAGCAAATCGAAGTCCGCAAAAAAAGGCAGTCATTGCGGCAGCTGCGCGCTGTATCAGGGTGCTGCCGGATCGACGCAGGGCGGCTGTGCCATTTTCGCCGGCAAGGAAGTCAAGGCCACGGGTGTGTGTGATTCGTGGACGCCGAAAGCCTGATCCCTGCGAACTGGATTGGCTTTGCTTGAAGGCTTGGTCGTCGGGCTTGCCCAGACCTGATTGGGCCTGATTAAAAAACTGCGCGCTTCGGTGCGCAGTTTTTTTTGTGCTTGCAGATGATGGAAGCCACTGGGTCGCTCACGTCCTTTCGTGGCACGGCCACGATTCGGCGATCACGATAAAACTGCCTCAGATTTTCATGGCGCCGGGTAAAAATTACCGGCATCAAACGACCGTTGCCGAGGCGCTGAGTCGGGTCTTCGGTCAGGCCTTGAATGGCAGCCGACATCTCCGCCAGCGATGCGCTTTCAAATCAATGAAATAGCCGCACCGAGAGGATTGCCTGGCGAGTCGTAAGACGCAGGCATGAGCTGTGCTCGATCTTATTCACGAGTCCACTCACCGCCAGCCACTGCGAAATCAATTCCATGCTCAATCTGAAAGTGTTTCCGCATCAGGATTATTCGCCGGATTGCGAGTTGCGCCAAGAGGCGGCCGAGATCAGATCAGCACAGCATTTACTGGCGCAATTCCGCCAGCTGATTGCTAAGGGCGCCGACGCGGTGGCCGCAAGCAAGTTCAAGTTGTTCGATGAGATTTGCGAGGGCTACGAAAACATCGCGATGCCGAAAGGCGAATACGGCCGCGTTGCAGTCACCCTCGATTCCGAATGCGAAGCCAGCTTGTGCAGCTCGATCGACGAACTGCTCGATCAACTCGCCTGCCTGCGCACCAGCAGCCGGCTCTGGGATGTGAAAGCCTCGCTCGTCTGCACCCAGATCAACGACTTCGCCAGCCGCCGGCAAGCCAGACTCGAAAACGTATTGCGATCGAACGCACCCCCGGCAAATGTGAAACTGTCGCCGCGATTTATAACGCCGCATCGTGTGGCTGCGGGGCATCGGATTTCCGCTTGATGAGAGTTCGATATTGAGTGTATAGCGGGATTGAGTGTATAGCGGGTCAACTGGCGCCCATTGGGTATGACGACTGCCAATCGTCCATAAACGTAATCTCCGTTATTCAAATCAATAAGCGCCACCGCCACGTGCGACGACGCCAATTGTTTTAAGCAAGATCAGCAAATCCAGCAGCAGGCGCTGATTGCGGACGTAATAAGTATCCAGAGCGATCCGACGGCGATAGCCGGTGTCGCTGCGACCGCTGATCTGCCAGAGTCCGGTCATGCCCGGGCGTGCGGCCAGATACCAGCGTGCTGCCCGCGCATAAATCTTCAGCTCATCTTCAACGATCGGGCGAGGACCGACAAGACTCATCTCTCCGCGAAGCACATTCAATAGCTGCGGGAGTTCGTCGAGACTGCTGCGTCGCATAAATGCGCCGATGCGCGTGACTCGCGGATCTTCTCTCAACTTGCACGTTTGCTGCCACTCCCTTTGAAGTTCCGGCCGGCTTTGCAGGAGTTTGACCAATGCCTTTTCCGCTTCGGGAATCATCGTCCGGAACTTGAGGCATTTGAATGGAAGCCCGTTCCTGCCGATCCGCTGCTGAGAGAAGAAAACCGGGCTGCCTGAAAGTCGGGTCAACGCGCTCAAAATCAGGAATAGGGGTGCGAGCAGCACAAGAAGCGCGATGCTTCCAACAATATCCATGGCGCGTTTGGCCAGAAGCCAGCAGATCGAAGTCTGTACGCCGATCCCCTGCGCTGATCGCGTGTCGTGCCCCGGTTGCCCAAAATGCAAGGGTCTGCTC
>CAJCJH010000089.1 GCA_903970615.1 Rhodospirillales bacterium | reverse complement strand
TGCTGTTGCCCGCCGTGAACAGGACCCAGCCGTAGAGGAACGCGGGGAAGCCGCCGTACGCCTCGCGCAGGAAGACGTATTGGCCGCCGGCTTCGGGAAACATCGCGCCCAATTCCGCGCAGGCCAGACCCGCGATCAGCGTGACGCCGCCGACCACGATCCACATCAGGAGCGCGAGGAACGGATCCGGAATACCGCGCAGCACCTCGGATGGGATGATGAAGATCGAGGGCCCGACCGTGCCGCTGACCACGAGCATGATCGAATCGAACAGCGTCAGGCGCATGAAGGTGTTCGTGAGCCGAATCTCCGAGGTCAGTCGCAGTTCCAGCGCGATCGTCTGCTTCGAGCCATTCGGCAGTGATTCAACCCGAACACCCGTCAGCAGCACCGCCGCGTTAGCGCTCCTGCCCTGCGGCATCAATGGGCTATCGTGATTCAGGTAGTAATCAATCGCGGTTTCAGTCGGACCATCGAGCACCAGCTTGCCAGCCTCAAGCACCAGCACGCGCGAGCAGAATTTCGTAACCGCCGGCAGGTCGTGACTGACCAGCAACACCGTGCAGCCTTGTGCGGCGATCTGATTGACCTGCTTCAGACATTTACGGCGGAAGGCCGCATCGCCGACCGACAACGCTTCGTCGACTAAAAGGATATCCGGCTCGAGATGCGCGGCAATCGAGAATCCGAGCCGCACGTTCATGCCGCTGGAATAGCGTTTTACCGGCATGTCCAGAAACGGGCCAACCTCGGCAAACGCGACGATCTGATCGAAGCTGGCGCGAATGCGTGCGCGCGTCATTCCCAGCAGCGCACCATAGAAATAGATATTTTCGCGGCCGCTCAATTCCGGGTGCATGCTGCTGCCGACCTCCAGCAGGCAGCCGAGACGGCCGACCAGACGGGCCCGGCCAGTGGTCGGCGCCGTGACGCCCGACAGAATCTTGAGCAAGGTGCTCTTACCGGATCCGTTGCGACCGATGACGCCGAGCACTTCTCCCGGCGAGGTTCTGAAACTCACATCCTGAAGCGCATCGAACTGTTCGTTCACAGCCGGCGTCCGCCGACGTAGCAGGCCGAGCGCCGCGCTGGAGAGCAATTCACGCAGGTCGCCGGGCGGCTTGTAGCGCAGTGGATAGCGCTTGCCGATACCATCGACCTCGATCACCGGCGCGTTCATGCGATATCTGCCAGCCGATCTTCGCGTCGACGAAATACCAGCAGCGCCACCAGCAACAGCACACCGAAGAAAGCGGCCGACGCGATCAGTCCGGGCAGGTCGGCTGGAATACCGGTCACCGCGTCGCGGTAGCCTTGCACGATCGGCGTCAATGGATTGAATCGCAGCAGCCAGCGCCATTCAGCACTCACCAGCTGGACCGGATACACGACTGACGTCGATAGCATCAACAGCTGCAAGCCGATCGGCAATAGCGTACGCAGGTCGGCGAACTCCAGCAGCAGCACCGATAACAGCAAGCCGACCGAGATCGCCGCAAGCAGCGTCAGGACCATCACCGGCAATGCCCACAGCAGCTGCAGCGTAAACGGCTGCTTCATCCAGACCAGCAAGGCGACCAAGGCCAGATTCGCCAGCAGGAAATCGAGCAGCATCGGGCCGATCGCAGCGAACGGCAGCAGCAGGCGCGGAAACCACAGCTTGCGGATAAGCGCCGCCGAGGTCAAAAGCGAAAAGGCCCCGGCGTTTACCGCGTTGGCAAAGAAGGTCCAGACCACAATGCCCGAAAATGCAAACACAGAATACGGAACGCCGGTGATCGGCGCACCCGCGTGGCGGCTGAGCATCAGGCTGAACGCGGCCAGGTACAAGGCGGGCTGAATCACGGCCCACGCAGCGCCCAGCACCGATTGCTTGTAACGCACGCGGATATTGCGTACTGCCATCGCCAGCAGCAGATCGCGGTATTGGATCAACTCGTGCAGGCGCAGTCTGGGCCAGCGTCCTGATGGTGCGCGCGAGTGAATCGGCAGAGCACCATTGGTTTTCATGACAGTCATCTTAAAATCGAGACATGAATTCGGCAAAGCTTGTAGAGCTTACAGCTTACCTCGGCTCACCCGGTCGAACGCATGCGAAGCACTCGATGCCGCGAGACGCCTGCTGACGCCCCACCAACTCAACATGCGCTGGATTCCTCTCACATCACCTCGTTCCAAGGCGGATGCAGCTACCCGCGAGCAGCACCGGCAAGCCTGGTCTCACAATCCGGACTGCCAGAGGCGATGCAGCTCTCCCAGTGACGGGAGTTCAGCAAGAAGAAACCCCGGAGAGCTTTTGCTTTCCGGGGTCTGTCTTATCAGCAATGATTCGAACTCATCAGCGGCAGATCAAGTTCCGTCTGCAAAACGCAGCCTCGAAAGGCCGCGTTTTGGTTTTAGCTCTTGAAAGCTGCCGACAACTAGGCCCGCTTCCTTACCAGCGTTTTGCGACGACGGCGCACGCCGGCCAACAGCGCGAGCGGCACCAGTGCCTCGCCGAACGAACCGCCGAAGAAACCGTGATAGCCCGTGCTGCCGTTTCCACTGGTTCCAACCGTCGTGCTGGTGCCGGTCGTTCCGCCAGTGGTGTCACCGTTTGCGCCGGTGCCACCGGTCGAAGAGCCGCCATCGCTGCCGGTGCCGCCGGTTGAGCCGCCACTCGAACCACCAGTGCTTGA
>CAJCJH010000088.1 GCA_903970615.1 Rhodospirillales bacterium | reverse complement strand
AGGAGAGACTCGAACTCTCACGAGGGGTTGCCTCGGCGGATTTTGAGTCCGCTGCGTCTACCGATTCCGCCACCCAGGCAAAGCAAGGCGCGGATTATAACGAGCTTGCCGGGCGTGGCGTCGGTTTTGTTTATGGCTTGCTGATTATCGGCGCCGCGACGGCTGTGCTTGCGTACAATCGCCGCTTCGATGCGACGTTCCGATTTCAATTATTCACTGCCGCCGGAGTTGATCGCGCAGCGGCCGCCCGAGCGGCGCGGCGAGTCTCGGCTGCTGTGTCTGGAGCCGGGCGATGATCTCGCCGATCGCGCCGTCATCGACCTGCCTGCGCAAATTCGTGCTGGCGATCTAGTCGTTTTCAACGATACGCGGGTGATTCCGGCGCGCTTGTTCGGCCACAAAGTAAGTGGCAAGGTCAGCGGCGGCCGTGTCGAGATTCTGCTGGAACGCCTGCTGGACGATCGCTCCTTTCTGGCGCAGGTGCGATCTAGCAAGCCGCTGCGCGCAGGTGGCGAAGTTCGCGTTTTCAAAAGCGGGCGATCGGATCGAGGTCATGGCAGCGCACAAAGTCAGCACGCAGCATCAGAAGCTCTGGTCGATGTCGATGCCGATGCTGAGGTGCTCGTCGTCGTCGCCCGCGAGGAGTCGTTCTATCGCTTGCGTTTGAAAGGCGAGGGCAGCGTGCTGGATCTGCTTGATCGCGCCGGTCATATCCCCTTGCCGCCGTACATCACGCGTAGCGATGAAGATAGCGATCACGAACGCTATCAAACCATATTCGCGCGCGAACCCGGCGCGGTGGCCGCACCGACCGCGGGCCTGCATTTCGATGCGCCTTTGATCGATGCGATTCGAGCCCGTGGAGCGCAGATCGCCACCATCACCTTGCACGTCGGCGCCGGTACGTTTCAGCCGCTGCGCGTGGACGATCTCGCCGGGCACATCATGCACGCGGAGCACTATTCGATTTCCGCCGAGCTGGCGCAAGGCTATGCGCAGACGCGCGCGGCGGGCGGCCGCGTGATCGCCATCGGCACCACCAGCGTGCGCGCGCTCGAATCCGCTGCGGCGCGCCATGCGGAATTGCACGGCTCGAAACGCGGCGATGCCCTGATGATCGGTGCCGGCGAAACGCGGCTGTTCATCACGCCCGGTTATGTGTTCGCGGCGGTGGATGCGCTGCTGACCAATTTCCATTTGCCGGAAAGCACCTTGTTGATGCTGGTCTGCGCGTTCGCAGGCTACGAGCGCGTGATGGCGGCGTATCGTCACGCGGTAGAGAATCGATACCGCTTTTTCAGCTACGGCGATGCGATGTGGATGCCTTGCCGGGCGGATGCGAGCGGGCTTGCATGAATCATCGGGCATGAACGATCGGACACCGGTAATCTGAGCCAAGGCCCGTGATCAGCTATTTCGATCTCCGTCAGCTGGTTTGGCGCGGCGCGAGCAGCTCGCATCCCGCGTCCCGTGAAGTTCTATCGCATTCAATCGCGCCGCGAAGGTCCTTTCGGCCCCGCAGGACGATCCGCCGGTTCGCGCAATCGCGGCAGCAGTTCGGCCAGATTGCAGGGCCGCGTTTCGGTGCTCAATTGCGGGCCGATGATCTTGTCCCAGCCGAGTTCGCAGGCGCCGCGCGAGCCGGGCAGGCAGAACACCAGACGGCCATTCGCACTGCCGGCGAGCGCGCGCGATTGTAATGCGGAAGCGCCGATATCCTCGTACGAAAGCCAGCGGAACAATTCGCCGAAACCATCAGTGATGCGTTCCAGCAAGGGCGTCACCGCTTCGGGAATCAGGTCGCGGCCGGTGAGTCCGGTGCCGCCGGTGGTGATGATCGCGTCGATTGAGGGGTCGATCAGCCAGGCGCTCACGCGCGCGCGGATGACGAAGCGATCGTCGCTACAAATTTCGCGCGCGGCCAGTCGATGGCCGCTCGCGGCGATGCGCTCAATCAGCAAATTGCCGGATTTATCGTCCGCCAAAATGCGCGTGTCCGAGACGGTGAGTACCGCGATTCCGAGTGCGAGCATTTTTTCCATGCCGTCCATTATCGACTGTGGCGTTGTGCCCTGCTGCGATTCAAACAGCGGGATTCAATCTCGATGATTCAAGCTCATGGCATGAAGCCGGAAAATCGCGCAGCCGCGTCAAGTCTGTACGCGCGATGGTCGAATGCTGGCACGCCGCGCGCATGATGAATAGCTGTGCGTTCAAGTTTCGAGCGGTGCATTCGCCGCCGCTGAGCTTGCAATCACCACGCCTATCAGCGGTCTCGTATAGTAGTTCGTTAGCTCCCCTTTGCTGCCTTTCAATCATTCCCCAATGGATTTCATCCGCATCCGCGGTGCGCGCACGCACAACCTGAAAAATGTCTCGCTGGATTTACCGCGCGACAAGCTGATCGTCATCACCGGACTATCCGGTTCCGGCAAGTCCTCGCTGGCGTTCGATACGCTGTACGCCGAAGGGCAGCGCCGTTATGTCGAATCGCTTTCGGCCTACGCGCGGCAATTTTTGTCGATGATGCAAAAGCCGGATGTCGATTCGATTGAAGGTTTGTCGCCTGCGATTTCGATCGAGCAGAAATCGACTTCGCACAATCCGCGTTCGACCGTCGGCACCGTCACCGAAATTTACGATTACCTGCGTCTGCTATATGCCCGCGTCGGCCAAGCGTATTGCCCGAATCATCCGGAAGTCTTGCTCGAAGCGCAGAGCGTCGCGCAGATGGTGGATCACGTGCTGGCGTTGCCGCCGGAATCCGCCTGGATGCTGCTGGCGCCAGTCGTGCGCGGCCGTAAAGGCGAGCATGCGGAATGGTTCGAGCAGATGCGCGCGCAAGGTTTCGTGCGCGCGCGCGTCGATGGCAAAGTGCTGGAACTCGATGAAGTGCAGCCGCTCAATCGCAAGCTCAAGCACGATATCGAAATCGTCGTCGATCGCTTCAAGGTGCGCAGCGACATCAAGCAGCGCATCACCGAATCGTTCGAGACCGCGCTGCGTTTATCCGATGGTCTGGCGCTGGTCGCGCCTTATGGTGCGGATGCCAAAACCGAGACGTCGGACGTCACGTTTTCCGCGCGCATGGCCTGCCCGCATTGCGGCTACTCGCTCGAAGACCTCGAACCGCGGCTGTTTTCGTTCAACGCGCCCGCCGGTGCCTGCCCGACCTGCGATGGTCTTGGCATGTTGCAGGTGTTCGATGCCGACCGCGTGGTCACCCATCCGGAAGCTTCGCTCGCCGAGGGCGCGATTCGCGGCTGGGACAAGCGCAACGCCTATTACTGGGCATTGATTTCCTCGCTGGCGAAGCATTACAAATTCTCCACCGACATCGCTTTCGAGAAGCTGCCGAAAAAAGCGCGCGATGCCATTTTGTATGGCAGCGGCGAAGACAAAATCCAGTTTGAATATGGCGACGAACGCGGCCGCACGGTAACGCGCGCACATCGTTTTGAAGGCGTGCTGCCCAACTTGGAACGGCGTTACAAGGAAACCGAATCGCTGGCGGTGCGCGAGGAATTATCCAAATATTTATCCGATAAATCCTGCCCGGATTGCGCTGGCGAACGCTTGAATCGCGCCGCGCGGCATGTGTTCGTGGCTGAGCGCAGCCTGCCGCAGATCGTCGCACTTTCGGTGCGCGACGCCGAAGCTTTTTTCCGGCAGATGAAACTGCCCGGTCACAAGGGCGAAATCGCCGACAAGATCCTGAAAGAAATTTGCGCGCGACTCGGATTCCTCAACAATGTCGGCCTCGAATATTTAACCTTGTCGCGCTCGGCGGAGACTTTGTCCGGTGGCGAAGCGCAGCGCATCCGTCTGGCTTCGCAGATCGGTGCAGGCTTGGTCGGCGTGATGTATGTGCTCGACGAGCCTTCGATTGGTCTGCATCAGCGCGACAACGAACGACTGCTGAAAACGCTGGTGCATCTGCGTGATCTCGGCAATTCGGTGATCGTGGTCGAGCACGACGAAGAAGCGATTCGCGCGGCCGATCATGTGGTCGACATCGGCCCTGGCGCAGGCATTCATGGCGGCCGCATCATCGCGCAGGGCACGCCAGACGACATCGTTGGCAACAAGGATTCGCTCACCGGCCGTTATCTTGCCGGCACCGAAGCGGTGCCGGTGCCGAAGCAACGGACCAAGCCCGATCCGAAAAAGCAGATCGTGTTGCGCAATGCGCGTGGCAATAATCTGAAGAATGTCGACGCGGAAATTCCGGTGGGATTATTGACCTGCGTTACCGGTGTTTCCGGCTCCGGTAAATCGACACTCATCAACGACACGCTGCTCGGCTTTGCCGCGCGCGCGTTGAACAATGCCGGTTCGCGTCACGCGGCTTGCGATGCGATCGAAGGGTTGGAACATCTGGATAAAGTGATCGATATCGATCAGTCGCCGATCGGCCGAACGCCGCGCTCGAATCCGGCGACTTACACCGGCCTGTTCACGCCGATCCGCGAACTGTTCGCGCAAGTGCCGGAGTCGCGCGCGCGCGGTTACGAAGCCGGGCGTTTCAGTTTCAACGTCAAAGGCGGCCGCTGCGAAACCTGCGAAGGCGATGGCGTCATCAAGGTCGAGATGCATTTTCTGCCGGACGTTTACGTTACCTGCGATACCTGCAAAGGCCGCCGCTACAACCGCGAAACCCTGGAAATTTGCTACAAAGGCAAGGGCATCGATGAAGTGTTGGCGATGACGGTGGAAGATGGTCTCGCGTTCTTCAAGCCGGTGCCCGCGCTCGCGCGCAAACTCGAAACGCTGATGGATGTGGGCCTGAGCTACATCACGCTCGGCCAGAATGCGACCACGCTTTCCGGCGGTGAAGCGCAGCGCATCAAGCTGGCGAAAGAGCTGAGTCGGCGAGATACCGGCCAGACCTTGTACATCCTCGACGAACCCACCACCGGCCTGCATTTTCACGATGTCGCGCAACTGCTGAAAGTGCTCGAACGCCTGCGCGATGCGGGCAACACGGTGGTGGTGATTGAACACAATCTCGATGTCATCAAGCGCGCCGACTGGATCATCGACCTCGGTCCGGAAGGCGGCAGTGGCGGCGGAGAAATCATCGCCACCGGCACGCCGGAGACCATCGCCAAGAGCAAGCGATCGCACACCGGGCGTTTCCTGAAGCCGCTGCTGGCGCGCTGAGTGCCCGCAAACGCGATCAAAACGCTATGCTTTATTCATTCAATATCAGGACTACCCGCATGAACTCCTTCACTTCCCGTTGCAAGCTTTTGCTGGCATTCACGGCGATCGGTCTGTTCGCCGGCAGCGCGTCTGCATTTGCCGCAGCCGCGCCAGCGCCGGTTGGCGACAATGCCGAATGGCCCCATTTTCTGAATGACTACGTCGAGGCTTACTTCGTCGCGGAGCCTGCTTTTGCAGTGACTCAGGGACGCCACGAGTTCGATGGCCAGTTGCCGGATTGGAGTGCAGCCGGCATTTACAAACAGGTCGCCTGGCTCAAATCCGAACGCGCAAAAGCGGCGGCGTTTACCGATACGAAGCTGAGTCCCGAGCAGCGCTTCGAGCGCGACTATCTGCTGGCCCGCATCGATACCGATCTGTTCTGGACCGATGAAGTCGCGCAGCCGTTCAAGAATCCCGGCTTCTATCTCGATGGCGGCCTCGACCCGAGCGTTTACATCGCGCGGCCGTATGCCGCGCCCGAAGTGCGTCTGAAAGCCTTCATCAAATATCTAAAAGCGATTCCAGCCGCTGCCGACGAAATCCGCGCGAACCTGAAAACGCCACTGCCGAAAACTTTTGTCGAGCGCGGTATTTCCTCGTTCGGCGGCTATGCCGGGTTTTATCGGGACGATGCGCCGAAGGCATTTACCGCAGTCACCGACGCCGCGCTGCAGGATGAATTCAAGACGGCGATCGAACCGGCGGCGAAGGCCATGCAAGGCCTCGCCGACTGGCTCAAGAGCGAACAGCCTAAGGCAACGGATGACTTCGCACTCGGCCCCAAAAAATTCGCCGACATGCTGTGGAAAACCGAGCGCGTGAAGACGCCGCTGACAAAGCTCGAAGCGGTCGGCAAGGCCGATCTCGCGCGCAATCTCGCCGCGCTCAAGAGCGCCTGCGCGCAAGTGTTGCCGGAAGGTACCCTGCAAGCCTGCATGGATAAGGTCAACGCCGATAAGGCGCCGGGCGGCGCGGTGGAGGGCGCGCGTGCGCAGCTCGATCAATTGCGGCAGTTCATCATCGATAAAAATCTGGTCACGGTGCCCGGCACCGAGAAAGCGCTGGTGGATGAAGCGCCGGTGTATCAGCGCTGGAATTTCGCTTACATCGACATTGCCGGACCTTACGACAAGGGCATGCCTTCGACTTACTACATCGCGCCGCCGGACCCGACCTGGCCGAAGGCCGAGCAGGACGCCTACACGCCCGGCAAGAACGTGCTGCTGTTCACCTCGGCGCATGAAGTCTGGCCGGGCCACTTCCTGCAATTCCTACATTCCAATCGGTCTTCGTTCCAGTTCGGCCAGCTGTTCGTCGGCTACGCTTTTGCCGAAGGCTGGGCGCATTATTCCGAGGAGATGATGTACGAAGCCGGCCTCGGCGATAACGATCCGGCAGTGCATGTCGGCCAGCTTTCCGAAGCCTTGCTGCGCAATGTGCGGTTGCTCTGCGCGATCGGCATGCATACGCAGGGCATGAAGATGCAGACCTGCGAAACCATGTTCCGCGAACAGGGTTTTCAGGATGCGGGGAATGCAAGTCAGCAGGCCGCGCGCGGCACTTACGATCCGGCTTATCTGAATTACACGATGGGCAAGCTGATGATCCGCAAGCTGCGTGCGGACTGGACTGCGAGCCGCGGTGGACGCGATGCCTGGCACGATTTCCACGATCAGTTTTTGTCCTACGGCGGCCCGCCGATTCCGCTGGTACGCGAGCAGATGATGGGAAAGAGTTCGGGCGATCTGTTCTGAAACTTGGCCCCAAAAGCTTGTGTGAAAAGCTTGCTGTGATCGGAAGCAAGGGATCGCGCAGCGCCAGCGACGGTGTTGGGCGATCTCAGCGCGTATCGCCCTATGCTTCTTGATGCCGTGCAACTGAACGCCATTCAAGCCAGGCGCTGAATAAGGTCAGGCCGAGACCGATCGTGCTGAGTGCAGCGGCGGCCAGCGGCAGCACTGGATAGCCGGCGCCGGCAGCAAGCAGGTTTGCGCCGATGAATGCGCCGCCGGCGTTGCCGAGATTGAACGCGCTCTGGTTCAGCGTGGAGGCCAGCAGCGGCGCTTCGCTGGCCTGTTGCTGCGAGCGTGCCTGCAAGCCCGGCCCGACGCTGAAGCCGAATACGCCGAGTGCAAATACGCCGATCGCTGCCGCGGCGGCAGACTGCATTGTTCCGGCGAACAGTACATCCAGCGCGATCAGGATCAGCATCGAAACGACGAGCGCGCGCATCAGCTTCCAGTCCGCCAAGCGTCCGCCGATCAGGGTGCCGATGGTCGCGCCGAAACCAAACAGGCCGAGCAGCAGGCTCATCGTCTGCGGCGCGAAGTGCGCTTCGTGTTCGAGCATCGGCGTGATGAAAGTAAAGACCGTGAAGACGCCGCCGAAGCCGAACACCGTCATCGCCAATGCGAGCCAGACCTGAGTTTTGCGCAGCACGCGCAATTCCTCGCGCAGGCGCGCGGCGGGCAGGTCGGTCAGTGCCGGCACCAGCGTGGCGATGGCGCCGATGGCGATCACACCGAGCAGCGCGACCGCCCAGAACGTCGCGCGCCAACCGAAGTGCTGGCCCAGTAAAGTGCCCAGTGGTACGCCGATGATATTGGCGACGGTGAGGCCGGCGAACATCAGCGCAATCGCGCGCGAACTCTGGCCAGGCGGCACCAGATGCGCTGCGACGATGGCTGCCGCGCCGAAGAAGGAGCCGTGCGAAAGCGAGGTCACCACGCGCGCGCTCATCAGCCACGGATACGTCGGCGCCAGCGCGCACAGCAGATTGCCGAACACGAACAGCGCCATCAGCCACAGCAGCGCCTGCTTGCGCGGCAGCTTCGAGGTGGCGCCGGCCGAGCGTGCCGCGCCCGGCACGGATGTCATCCTGCACATCAAGGCCGATGCCGATGAGTTCCTGGAGCCGCATCGGCTGCAGAGCATCATCCGCAAATGGGCGGACCATATCGCCGTGCCGATCAAGCTTGTGCGCGACGGCAAGACCGAGACCGCCAATGCCGGCACGGCGCTGTGGCGCCGGCCCAAAGCCGAGGTGACGGCGGCGGAATACGAGGATTTTTACCGGCACCTCG
>CAJCJH010000087.1 GCA_903970615.1 Rhodospirillales bacterium | reverse complement strand
GATCGAAGTCTGCTCCAAGTGCCATCCGTTCTACACCGGCAAGCAGAAGGTTGCCGATGTTGGCGGCCGCGTGGACAAGTTCAAGAAGCGCTACGGCAACGCCAAAGCTGCTGCTTGAGTTTTGCGCGTTTTGCTTTGGCCGCCTGCGGGCGGCCAATTTGTTTTGGGCGATCGCATTCGCCCAATCTCCGATGAAGTCGCGGCAGTTTGCGCGCAATCTCCATTCAATTCCCGGCAATAATCCCGATAAATCGACGGCCTGACTTTGGCCGGCGCGGCTCGATTGGCGCGCAGCCATCCGGCCAGTAGCGGCGCGATGGTAAAACTCGTTATTCTTGGCGACGAAGCCGCTATAAATCCCGCCTGCCCGTCCGTCGTGTCTGCATGAACCGGTCGCGCCCGCTCGATGCGGCAGCGCGGCAATTCCGGATTCGCAACACTTTTTAGGAGACGCTTGATGACGACGCCCAGCTATTCCTTGCTGAATAACGAGACCGGTGAGAAGGTCGAATTGCCCTCGATTACCGGCGCGTTAGGCCCGGTCGGGCTGGATGTCGGCAAGGTTTACGACAAGCTGGATGTGTTCACCTACGACCCCGGTTTCACTTCGACCTGTTCGTGCAAAAGCGCGATCACTTATATCGACGGCGACAAAGGCATCCTGCTGTATCGCGGCTATCCGGTCAGCCAGCTGGCGGAAAATTCCTCGTTCATCGAAGTGGCTTATCTGATCCTGCATGGCGAGCTGCCAAAGAAGCCGCAGCTGGAGGAATTCGAGCAATCGATCCGCAAGCACACGATGATCAACGAATCGCTGCGGCGCTTCTTCGACGGCTTCAATTACGATGCGCATCCGATGGCGATGCTCACCGGCATCGTCGGTTCGCTGTCCGCGTTTTATCACGACACCAGCAACAGCAAGGATGCGCGTCAGCGCGAGATTTTCGCGCACCGCATGATCGCCAAGATTCCGACCATCGCGGCCGCCGCGTACAAGAAATACTTCGGCCAGCCGTTCATGTATCCGCAGAACAATCTCGACTATTGCTCGAACCTGCTGCACATGATGTTTGCGGTGCCGGCCGAGTCATATCAGGTGGATCCGATCGCGGCGAAAGCGCTCGATATCCTGTTCATCCTGCATGCCGATCACGAACAGAATGCCTCGACTTCAACCGTGCGCCTGGCCGGTTCGACAGGCTGCAATCCGTACGCGGCAATGGCGTCCGGCATCGCCGCACTGTGGGGGCCGGCGCATGGCGGCGCCAACGAAGCGGTGTTGAACATGCTGGGCGATATCGGCACGGTGAAAGGCGTGCCGGAATTCCTGAAAAAAGTGAAGGACAAAGCCAGCGGCGTGCGTCTTATGGGTTTCGGTCATCGCGTTTACAAGAACTTCGATCCGCGTGCCACCATCATCCGCGACCAATGCCACAAGGTGCTCAAGCATCTCGGCAAGGACAACGATCCGCAGCTGGAACTGGCACTCGAACTCGAACGTATCGCGCTGTCGGACGATTATTTCAAGGAGCGCAAGCTCTATCCGAACGTCGATTTCTACTCAGGCATCATCTACAAGGCGCTCGGCATTCCGGTGAACATGTTCACGCCGATGTTCGCCATCGCGCGCACGGTCGGCTGGGTCGCGCACTGGAGCGAAATGGTGGCCGAGCCGGGCGGCTTGAAAATCGGCCGTCCGCGCCAGGTTTACGTCGGCGCGCCGACGCGCGATTACGCGGCGATCGGTGCTCGCTAGATAATCATTAGATTCAAAAAACGCAGATTCAGAAAAACCGGCGCGTCGATGCGCGCGCCGGCTTTTTTGGTGAATGACGCCGGGAATTTTGCAGCAGCGCTGACCGCGGAGGGCAGGCTCAGGCTTACCGCTCGCGCCAAAAATTCTCCGAAGGATTTTGCCGCGCCAGCGCTTCGGCTTCCGCCAACGTCAGGCGTTTCATCACCAGACCATCGGTGGGCGAGAGCGGCGCACGGCGTTCGTCGCCCTGTGCGAAAGCGGCGACATCTACACCAACATCGCCGGCCTCGAAACGCACCAGCGGAATCTCGCGTTCGCTGCCGTCGGCATAGCGATAACGTCGTTCGTCCTGCTCGTAAGGAATATTGCGGTTCTGCAGGAAGATATCTAGCGCCTCCGGCTGTTCCGGAAAAACATGCAGCTGCACACGATGCGCGACAGTGATCGCGCCGTTGACCGCGCCGCCGACCAGCCGCGGCGAAAAATCCGCCATCAGCCGCATCGCCTGCACCGCAACCTGGCGCAGCGCCTGTAAATGCTGGCGGTATTCATCGCCGCCATAAAGTTTTTGATAGGCGATTACCGCGGCTTGCACGCTGGCGTTGTCGGGCAAGCTCGCGCGACCGCCGAAGCCGAGCCTTTGCGCGGCTTTCTGTTTCGCCATCTTGTAATCCAGCAGCGATTCCTCGCAGATGATGCGCGCGGTTTCGTGCAGGATTTCGTCGCGTTGCGAATGGGCGGATCGCAGGCTCATGTCGGCTGCCGGCAGGCACTGGCGGTGGATGCGGGAACTGTTGCGAAAATCAGAAAATATTGTTCTCGGGGTTCGATTCGTCATTGACGCCGCGGCCATCGTCGGCCGGCGGAATATGATCGGTCTGCACCACTTCCATCATTGCGCCGGGTGCGTCGGCCGGCAGCAGTTTTCCATTCAGCGGATTGATCGGCACCGTAATCAAACCCGGCGGCCGCGGCAGTAGCTGTTGCGGCATGCCTTTCAGCGCCACCTTCATGAAATCCATCCAGATCGGCAAGGCCGCATGGCCGCCGACTTCGCCGCGCCCGAGCGGTTTCGGCTGATCGAAGCCGATCCAGGTAATCGCCACCAGCGCGTTGTTGAAACCGTTGAACCAGGCGTCGGTGAAATCGTTGGTGGTGCCGGTTTTACCGGATAAATCCTCGCGTGGTAGTTCGTGGTAAACCTCGGCCGCGGTGCCGCGCACGACGACGTCGTGCATCATGCTGGTGATAAGCCAGTCGAGCGGCGCATCGAGCACGCGCTTGGCGCGATGCGCGTCGTCGACCAAGGCCACTGGCGCCGGCGCCACGCTGGGCGTTTTCGATGGCGTGAGCGGATGCGTTGGCGCTGCAGCCGCCGCCTCGCTGCTGGGTGCAATCGCATTGCCTTCGGCATCCGCTGCTGGCGTATCGCAGGCCGGGCAGGCCAGTTTCGGATCGGCCTGAAAAATCACAGCACTGCTGCCGTCCTTGATCGACTCGATGAAATAAGGCTCGACATAAAAGCCGCCGTTGGCGATCACTGAATAGGCGCGCGCCATTTCCCAGGGTGTGAGCGAAGCGCTGCCGAGCGCGATGGTCAGGTCATCCGGCAGACGATCTTTCGGGATGCCGAAACGCGCCACGAAATCGCGCACGTAGTTGATGCCGAGCGCTTCGGCGACGCGCACCGATACCAGATTGCGCGATTTCGCCAGCGCGTCGCGCAGCCGCATCGGGCCGTTGAACTTACCCTCGTAATTGCCAGGTCGCCAGTCGTCATCCGGATTGATGCCGGTGAGCACTACGGGTGCGTCGAGAAACACCGACGCCGGCGTGTAGCCCTTCGACAAGGCCGCGGTATACAGAAATGGCTTGAAGCCGCTGCCGACCTGGCGTCGCGCCTGCACTACGCGGTTGTAGGCGCCGGTGAAAAAGTCATAGCCACCGACCAGCGCCTGCACCGCGCCGCTGCGCGGATCGACCGCGATGAATGCGCCCTGCACCTGCGGCAATTGTGCGAGCTTCCAGTTTTCGCCGGCATGGATCAGACGCACGAAATCGCCAGCGCGCAGTGGTTTTTTATCGCTGATATGTGCCCATTCGAACGCGGCCTTGGGCAGATCGATGGCGCCGTGATCGGTCATCACGCGCAACTGCGTCGCCGAATAGTCGAGCACGATGGCGGGAATCAAACCGGCCACCGGCGGACGGCCCGCCAGCTGTTCCTGCATCAGCTCGCCAGCGGGATCGCGCCGCAGATCGTTCAGCAGTTCATCCGGCAGATGACCTTCGGCGCCGGCATAACCGTGGCGATCGGTGTACGCCAGAATGCCGGCGCGCACGGCGGCCGTTGCGGTGATCTGGCGCTTGGAGTCGATCGTGGTGGTCACCACATAGCCATCGCTGTATGCCGCCTCGCCGTACTTGGCGAAAATTTCCGCGCGTGCCATTTCGGCCACGTAATGCGCGTCGATATCGACGCCGCTGGAATGCTCGTGCGCAGTGATCGGCTCGGCCAGTGCGATGCGCAGCGCATCGGCATCGATGAACTTGAGATCGTGCATGCGGCGCAGCACGTAATCGCGGCGTTCGCGCGAACGCTCCGGATTCGCCAGCGGGTTATCGCGCGACGGCGCTTTCGGCAGTGCCGCGATCGTCGCCATTTCGCTCAAGGTGAGCTGCTCGACCTTCTTGCCGAAATACACTTCCGCCGCCGCGCCCACGCCGTAGGCGCGATTGCCGAGGAAAATGCGGTTCAGGTACAGATCGAGAATTTCCTGCTTGCTAAGCTCGCGCTCGATCTTCAACGCCAGCAGGATTTCCTTGAACTTGCGCACGAAGCTGCGCTCCGGCGTCAAGAACACATTGCGCGCGAGCTGCATGGTGATGGTGCTACCGCCCTGGCGCTTTTCGCCGGTGGTGATGAGCACCCAGCCGGCGCGCGCGAGACCTTCCCAGTCGAAGCCGGGATGCTCGAAGAAGCGATCGTCCTCGGCGGCGAGAAACGCCTGGATCAGCGGTTGCGGCAGTTGATCGAAGCGCAGCGGCTCGCGCCGCTCGGCGCCGAACTCGCCGATCAGCTTGCCGTCGTGCGTATAAACCCGCAGCGGCTGGCCCAGATGGATGTCGTGCAGATCAGCTACCGAAGGCAATTGCGACTCGTAATGCGCGCGCAGCGCCAGGAACAGCAGGATGGCGATGAAGATGCCCGCAACTGCTGCGCCGGCTGCGATCAGTGCCGCTCGAAGATAAGGATTCAATGCCGCCCCGGAAAGTAAAGCCGCTAAGTTGTGATCGAACGTGTCGTACCTTGAGCCGCCTTATCCTGTAGATTGGCGCTGCTATCAGGCACTTGGCAACGATAGCTACTGTTGCGTCGCCGACAAGTTCCGTTATATTACGTCTTGAAAGGGGCGCAGTCATTTGGGTTGAGTAATTCTTCCGCGGCCGGCAGTCGCGCGTAAGACGGGCGGAACTTCGTCGCAAGGCGGACTTTCGGAAGCTTCATCATCTGGGGTGGGTCGGGGCTTATGTCCTTCTTGCAATCGCTGTTGGGCGGTGGCAGCAATGAGCTGATCGGTCTGGATATTTCATCCAGCGCCGTCAAGCTCATCGAGCTGGCGCGCCGTGGCGAGCGCTACAGCGTCGAGGCTTACGCCGTCGAGCCGCTGCCGGCGAATGTCGTCAACGAAAAACAGATCACCGACCCCAAGAGTGTCGGCGAAGCCATCGCGCGCGCGATCGCGCGCGCGGGCACGCGCACGCGGAATGCTGCCATCGCAGTGGCGGGTGCATCGGTCATCACCAAAACCATCACCATGTCGGCATCCTTGAAAGAGGCCGACATGGAAGAGCAGATCAAGGCGGAAGCCGATCAGTACATTCCTTACTCGCTGGACGATGTGAATCTGGATTTCCAGGTAATCGGCGTTTCGCCGAAGAACCCGGCCAATGTCGACGTGCAGCTCGCCGCCTGCCGCAAGGAACTGATCGAACAGCGCGTCGCCGCGCTCGAAATCGCCGGGCTGGTGGCCAAGGTCATCGACATTGAATCCTACGCGCTGGAAAACGCTTGCCCCTTGTTGTATCACCAGATGCCGGACCTCGGCCGGCACAAGACCATTGCGCTGTTCGATATCGGCGCGTCGATGACTTCGCTGCTGGTGCTGCACGATCGCAATCCGGTCTACACCCGCGAGCAGGCTTTCGGTGGCCGCCAGCTGACCGACGACATCATGCGGTTTTACAACATGTCGTATGCCGATGCCGGCCGCGGCAAGCGCATGGGCGGCCTGCCGGAAAATTACGAAACGGAAGTGCTGGCCGGGTTCATTTCCGATCTCACTTTGCAGATCGATCGCGCCTTGCAGTTCTTCTTTTCCGCCGCAACCCAGCATCGCAACATCGATGCGCTGGTGCTGGCCGGCGGCTGCGCACACATTCCCGGCATTGATGTCGCGGTACAGGACCGGCTCAAATTGCAGACTTCGGTCGCGCGGCCGTTCGCGCAGATGGGCGTGGCCGCGCGCGCCAAGCCCGCACAGCTGGCCCGCGACGAAGCTTCGCTGCTGATCGCCGCCGGCCTCGCGCTGCGCGCCTTCGACGAGGTCGAAGCGTGAGAATAAGGATCAATCTGCTGGACTGGCGCGCCGAGCGGCGGCGCCAGCGACAACAGCGGTTCCTCGCCATTCTCGGCCTTGCGGCTGCCGCCAGTCTGGCGGTCGTTGTCATCGGTTATTTATCGATGGGTGCGGCCGTCAGCCATCAGCAGGCGCGCAACGAATATCTGACCCAGCAGATTGCCGAACTGGAAAAGCAGATCAAGGAAATTCAGGAACTCGAAAAGGTCAAACAAAACCTGCTGGCGCGCATGCGCGTGATCGAACAGTTGCAGCAGAACCGTTCCGCGACCGTGCATTTCTTCGACGAGATCATCAACACCCTGCCGGATGGCGTTTATCTGACGTCCATCAAACAATCCGCGCAGCTGGTCACCATCGATGGCGTCGCCGAATCCAACGGCCGCATTTCGTCCTACCTGAAAAATCTCGATGCCTCGCCCTGGTTCAAGGATCCGAAACTGGTGGTCATCAAGACCAGCGACAAGAGCAAGCTGCGCGCCAGCGAATTCACCTTGCAGGTAACCAATCTGACCAAGGCCGATTCTGGCGGCGCGGGTGGTGTGCCATGACGATCCGCGAACTGTTCGACGAACTGCAAAGCCTCGACCTGAAAAATCCTGGCGCATGGCCCAATTGGGCGCATATTTCAGCGGCGGTGCTGGCCGCCATCTTCATTCTCGGAGCGGGCACCTACACGTTGATCGAGCCGGAATACAACGAGCTCGGCGTCGAGCAGGCCAAGGAAGTAACGCTGCGTGCGGATTTCGAGCGCAAGCAGAAAAAAGTTGCCGCGCTCGATGCCTACAAACAGCAGCTGGCCGAAATGCAGCGTAATTTCGGCGACATGCTGAAGCAGCTGCCCTCGAAGAGCGAAGTCGCCAACCTGCTCAACGACATCTCGCAGACGCGCATCGCCAGCAGTCTCGACGAAGAACTGTTCCAGCCGCAGTCGGAAGTGCCGAAGGATTTCTACGCAGAGATTCCGAACAAGATCATCGTCACCGGTGATTATCACCAGATGGGTTCGTTCGTCAGCGGTGTCGCCGCGCTGCCGCGTATCGTCGTCATCGACGAAGTTGAAATCAAGCCGATCAATGCCAGCAAGCCCGGCGAGGCGCCGGTTAAAAGCCCGCTGCGGATGACCGCGCTGGCCAAAACCTATCGTTATCTCGACGCCAGCGAAATCGCGGCCAAGCCGAAACCGGCAGGTGCGCCATGACACGTCCGTCGCTGGCTTGGCTGCTGCTGGGTGCCTCGCTGACTTTGTCTGCGTGCTCGTCGGGCATGAGCGATCTTGAACAATGGGTGGCCTCGGTCAAGGCGCGAAAAAACACGCAGATCGAGCCGATTCCACAGATCAAGCAATATGAGGCGTTCGCCTATGTTGCCGGCGACCGGCGCGATCCATTCGTGCCGACCCAGCCCGAACACGATCGTGGCCCGAGCAACAACCTGCGACCGGATTTGAATCGCAACAAGGAAGCGCTCGAAGAATTCCCGCTCGACGCGCTCAAGCTGGTTGGCCTGGTCAATTATGAAAACCGTATCTATGGCATGGTGAAGGCGCCCGACGGCGTGATTCATCGCGTCACCATCGGCAATCACATGGGGCAAAATTTCGGCACGATCACCAAGATCACCGAAGGCGAAATCACGTTGAACGAAATCGTCGCCGACGGTTTTGGCGGGTTTACCGAGCGGCTGGCGACGCTGGCTGCCGAATAGGGAATTGAGAGAGGACGTGCGATGAGGTTCAGTCGATTATTCAAAGCTTGCAGCACGCCAGGGTTGCGCAGTTTGCCGCGTCCGCTCGCCGGAATCGTGCTGGCGCTGCTCGCACTGATCGTCAGCGGCGCGCACGCGGAGCAAGTGCGATCCTTGCAGTCGGTGGATTTCGTCGCGCTCGACGGTGATCGCGTGCTGCTGACGCTGACCTTGTCCGACGCCGCACCCGAACCGATCGTGTTTGCGATCGACAAACCCGCGCGCCTGTCGGTGGATTTGCCCGGCACACACCTCGCGCTGCCGGAGCGTTATCGCAAGGTCAATGTCGGCAAGGTGCGTTCGGTCGCTGCCGCCGAAGCGCAGGGCCGCACGCGCGTAGTGGTCGAATTGTCCGATCCCACGCCGTACACCACCCGTGTCGACGGCAACAAGGTTTACGTCGAACTCGCCGGCGCCGCCGGTGCGCTGACGGGCGCAATTCCCCAAAGCGCACCTGCTGCCGCGCCTGCGGCGGCACCCGCACCTGCGGTCGCGCCCGCGATTGCCGATATCGATTTCCGCCGCGGTGAAAAAGGCGAAGGCCGAGTGTTGGTGACGTTGAATGATCCGCACATTCCGGTCGATGTCCACGAAGAAGGCGGCAAGGTTATCGCGCGTTTCAAGAATGCTGCGCTGCCGGATCGCCTGGCCAAGCGCCTCGACGTGCTCGACTTCGCCACCCCGGCCAAGTTCGTCGACGCGATCCACGATGGACCGAACACCGACATCGTCGTCACGCCGATCGGCGGCAGCGATTTCGAGCAGACCGGCTATCAGACCGGCAATCAATTCGTGCTGGAATTGCAGCCGTTGACGCAGGAGAAACTCGATCAGCGCAAGCGCGATCAGCCGCAGTACACCGGCGAGCGCATTTCGCTATCGTTCCAGAGTGTCGACATCCGCTCGCTGCTGCAGATCATTGCCGACGTCGCCGGCACCAACATGGTGGTCAGCGACAGCGTCAACGGCCAGATTGCGATGCGCCTGCAGAACGTGCCTTGGGATCAGGCGCTCGACATCATCCTGCGTACCAAGGGCCTCGGCCTGCGTCAGCAAGGCAACGTCATGCTGGTCGCGCCGCTGGAAGAACTCGCACAGCGCGAGAAAGTGGAACTGGAAGCCGAGAAGCAGAAAATCCAGCTGGCACCGTTGCGCTCGGAACTTATCCAGGTCAACTACGCCAAGGCGTCGAGTCTAGCGGCGCTGCTGAAGTCGAAAGAAAACTCGCTGCTTTCGGATCGCGGCAGCGTCACTGTCGATGACCGCACCAACACCTTGCTGGTGCTGGAATCGCGCGACAAACTCGCCGAAATCCGCACCCTCGTACAGCACCTCGATATCCCGGTGCGTCAGGTGCTGATCGAGTCGCGCATCGTCGTCGCCAGCGACGATTACAACCGTCAGGTCGGCGTGCAATTCGGCGTGACCGGTGCCGGTGCGGCGAACAACGGCAATCTGTTCACCACGTCCGGCTCGAATACTTCGACCAACACGTCGGCCACTGGCTATCTCGCCAACAACCGCAGCGGCTCGGTGCCGATCGATACCACCCAATCCGATCGCTACAACATCAACCTGCCGGTGACCGGCGCTGCCGGTTCGATCGGTCTGGCGATTCTGACCAAGAATTTCCTGGTCGATCTCGAACTGCAGGCGCTGCAGTCCGAAGGCCGTGGTCAGGTGGTTTCGAGCCCGCATGTGATCACCGCCAATGCCAAGCAGGCGTCGATCGAACAGGGCGTCGAAATTCCGTACCAGCAGAACGCCGGTGGTACCGTCGGCGGCACGTCGATCGCGTTCAAGAAAGCGGTGCTGAGCCTGTCCGTTACGCCGCAGATCACGCCGGACGATCGCGTCATCATGGATCTGGCGGTCACCAACGACACCGTTGGCGACAACGTCAATACCGGCGGCGGTGGCGTGGCGCCCGCGATCGATACGCGCAAGGTCAATACGCAGGTGCTGGTGGATAATGGGCAGACCGTTGTGCTCGGCGGTATTTACGAGCAGACCTTGTCCGACGTGACCACCAAGGTGCCATTGCTGGGCGACATTCCATTCCTCGGCGTGTTGTTCCGCAACACCAACCACACCAACAACAAGAGCGAATTGCTGGTGTTCGTCACGCCGAAAATTCTCAACGACAGTTTGAATCTCGGCCAATAATCGAGCCTGCGCGGGCGTCGAACCCGCGTCAGGATAATGCAAGCGTTGCGGCCTGCCGGCCTCGGGTTCGGCCGCAGCGCGAACGGGCCAGCTTCAACTTCGGCCTTCGTCGTGTAATTCTTGACTCGTGAGCAAGAGCAATATTTTCCTGATCGGCCCGATGGGCGCCGGCAAAACCACTATCGGTCGCAGGCTGGCCGATGCCCGCGCGATGCAGTTCATCGACAGCGATCACGAAGTCGAGCAGCGCACCGGAGTGGATATCGCCTTCATCTTCGAGAAAGAAGGCGAGGCCGGTTTCCGCAAGCGCGAAACTCAAGCGCTGGACGAGTTGACGCTGCGGCAAAATCTGGTGCTCGCCACCGGCGGCGGCGCCGTGCTGGACCCGCTCAACCGGCAGAATCTTTCGGCGCGCGGCTTCGTCGTTTACCTGCATGCCAGCATCGAGCAGCAAATCGCCCGAACCGAGCGCACCGATCACCGGCCGTTGCTGCAAGGCGGCGATCGCCGCGAAATACTCGAACGCCTGCTTGCGATTCGTGATCCGCTGTATCGGGAAATCGCCGATCTGGTGATCGAAACCGATGGCCGCAATGCGCGGCTGCTGGCGCGCGCGATCGAAGAACATCTGGGCGGCGTCACTGTTCCCGGCTAATCCGTCGACGAAAGATCGAGTAGAAATCGAAAATGGTCGATAGCGTTGCGCCGGCTCCGCTGCCGTGCCACGCTGCAATCGCATAATCATTTCCCTAGGCAGCCACCAGATTCGTGAAGTCGAAACCCATATCAACCAGCCCCGCGTCCGCAGCCGCGTCGCCGTTGCCGCCCGCCAAGCGCGCCCTGACCAGAAGCGGCGCGTCGTCGCGGCGCCTGCAAGCCGAAGCGGTCGCGCGCGAACTCCAGGTGCAGCTCGGCGAGCGCAGCTATCCCTTGCGGATCGCGCCGGGCCTGCTGGGTGATCCTGCCAATTTTGCCGGTCTGCGCGGCCGTTTGCTGCGCGTCGTCACCGATCAAAATGTCGCGCCGCTGTATCTGCAAAAAGTCCTGAAGGCTGCCGGTATTAGCGCCGATGACGCGCTCATTCTGGCCGCCGGTGAATCGCAAAAAAGCTGGGCGACGCTGGAAACGGTGATCGACTGGCTGCTGCAAACCCGGCTGCCGCGCGATGGCGTGGTGCTGGCGCTCGGCGGCGGCGTGGTTGGCGATCTCGCCGGTTTTGCGGCGGCGATTTATCAGCGCGGCGTCGATTTCGTGCAGCTGCCGACGACCTTGCTGGCGCAGGTGGATTCGAGCGTCGGCGGCAAAACCGGCGTCAATCACGCACGCGGAAAAAATCTGATCGGCGCATTCCATCAGCCGCAGCTGGTGCTCGCCGATACCGACGCGCTGAAAACCCTGCCGCCGCGGGAACTCGCCGCCGGTCTTGCCGAAGTGATCAAATGCGGCATGCTCGGCGACGCCGCGCTGTTCGCCAAACTCGAACGGCAGTTGGATTATTTATTGACGCTCGATGCCGCCACGCTGGCCGAAATCATTGAGCGCTGCTGCTATCTCAAAGCCCGCATCGTCGCCGAAGACGAACGCGAATCCGGCCCGCGCGCGCTGCTTAATCTGGGTCACACGTTTGCGCATGCGGTAGAGACTTTCACCGGCTACAACAGCTGGCTGCATGGCGAAGCGGTCGGGCTTGGCCTGTGCATGGCGGCTGATTTATCCGCCAAGCTCGGCTGGCTGCCGCAGGCGGATGCCGACCGCTGCACCGCACTGGTCGCGCGCGCCGGTTTGCCGGTGCGTCCGCCGGCTGGCATGCAGCCTGGCGATTTTCTGCGGCTGATGGCGCAGGATAAAAAAGTCGCCGGCGGTCGGTTGCGTCTGGTGCTGCTGCGCGCCATCGGCGAATCGCTGGTGACGGCGGATTTCGATCCAGCCGCGCTCGATGCCACACTCGAACAGTTCTGCGCCAGCGAAGCCGCGTAATGTCTCCGCAAAGTCTGGCCGCATACGCTTGCGCGCCGCAGCGCACGCGCGGCCGGCGCCATACTGAGGCCGCGCCCGGCGATCGCAGCGAGTACCAGCGCGACCGCGATCGCATCGTCCACTGCGCGGCGTTTCGCCGGCTCGAATACAAGACCCAGGTTTTCGTCAATCACGAAGGCGACCTGTTCCGCACGCGATTGACGCATTCGCTCGAAGTCGCGCAGATCGCGCGCACCATCGCCCGCAGTCTGGCGCTGGATGAAGATCTGGCCGAGGCCATCGCGCTCGCGCATGACCTCGGCCACACGCCATTCGGCCATGCCGGTCAGGACGCGCTGAACAGCAGCATGCGCAGCCACGACCCGGCGGGCGAAGGCTTCGAGCACAACGCGCAAAGTCTGCGCGTAGTCGACGAACTGGAAGATAAATACGCGGAATTCCGTGGGCTCAATCTGACCTTTGAAACGCGCGAAGGCATTCTCAAGCATTGCTCCGAGCGGCGCGCGCTCAATCTCGGCGAAATCGGCCAGCGTTTTCTCAAGCGCCAGCAGCCCGGCCTGGAAGCACAGCTGGCGAATGTTGCCGACGAAATCGCCTACAACAATCACGATGTCGACGACGGTCTGCGCGCCGGTTTGCTGAGCATCGACGCGCTGTGTGAAGTGCCGCTGTTCGCGCGTCATCACGCCGAAGTGATCGCGCATTACGGCAAGCTCACACCGAAGCAGCTGCGCCACGAAACCATTCGCCGCATGATCAACGCACTGGTCGGCGATCTCACCGAAAACAGCCGCGTGCAACTGCAAAACGCTGCGCCGAAGAATGTCGACGAAGTCCGCGCGCAGCCAAAGCCGCTGATCGGCTTCAGCGAAACCATGCAGCACGAAAATCGGGAGCTGAAACGCTTCCTGCGCGAGCGCCTGTATCAGCATCATCTGGTCTACCGGATGACCTACAAGGCGCAAGGCGTGGTGCGCGCGTTGTTTGAAGCGCTGTTCGCGGATGTGCGCTTGATGCCGCCGGAATTTTTCATCCAGGCGCAGGCGGCCGAGCAGCACAACGGCATCAGCGGCCGCGCGCGCGTAGTGGCCGATTACATCGCCGGCATGACCGATCGTTACGCCATCGACGAGCACGAGCGGCTGTTCGATCCGCGCCGTCTACGCTGAAGCCGGACATCAAGCCTTCATTCGCAGCGCATTCGGCTGGCAGTGCGTCTGCAATCCATCCGCGCCGCGGAAAATAGTCGGCATCCCTGCGGATTGGCGTAAATTGGTGCGAAAGCAGCATTAACCGCGCATCTGCGAACGCGGTCCAATTGACTGCCCGCAGCGCCGCTTTATAATTCCGATGTTGCACTGCGGTGGCACCCACAGTGCAGACTTCAAGGTCCGTCCACCGCGCGTTATTTCCCCTGTCGCTGATCCCCGGATCGCCGCAAACCGCGGCAGGGCGGCGCGCCGCCGCAACGAGGCAAGCGTCATGAGTTTTCCAGCACAGCCGGGTCTTTACGACCCCGAGTTCGAGAAGGATAGTTGCGGCTTTGGCCTGATCGCCCAGATGGACGATAAGGCGAGTCACGATTTGGTCAAACGCGCGATCACCGCGCTCGAACGCATGACGCATCGCGGCGCGATCGCCGCCGACGGTAAAACCGGCGACGGTTGCGGCTTGCTGATGAAAAAGCCGGATCGCTTCCTGCGCGCCGCCGCTGCGCAATGCGGTTTCAAGCTCGGCGAAAGCTACGCCGTCGGCAACATCTTTCTGGCGCAGGATGCCGCGAAAGCGGCGCGCGCGCGCGAAGTCGTCAACCAGTCCTGCACGCATCACGGCCTGCGCATCATCGGTTGGCGCGAACTGCCCACCGATCCCCAGGCCTGCGGCGAAGAAGCGCTGAAAACACTACCGAAGATCGAGCAACTGTTCGTCGCGCCCAGCACCGGCACACATAAATATGCCTTCGAGCTGAAGCTGTTCAAGGCACGCCGCCGCGCGGAAAAAATCCTCGGCGACGAAGGCGACAAGGATTTCTACGTCACCTCGCTGTCGTCGCGCGTGATCGTCTACAAAGGTCTGGTGATGCCGGAATACCTGCCGGTGTTCTACAAGGATTTGTCCGATCCGCGCCTCGAAGCTTCGATCTGCGTGTTCCACCAACGCTTCTCCACCAACACGCTGCCGCAATGGCGGCTGGCGCATCCGTTCCGCTTCCTCGCGCACAATGGTGAGATCAACACGATCTCCGGCAACCGCATGTGGGCGCAGGCGCGGCGCAATAAATTCCAGTGCGAAGACCTGCCGGATATCGAAGAAATCGCACCGCTGGTTTCGATGAGCGGCTCCGATTCGCAGAGCCTCGACAACATGCTGGAAGTGATGCTCGCCGGCGGCATGGACCTGTTCGCCGCAATGCGCGCGCTGGTGCCGCCGGCTTGGCAGAACGTCGAGAACATCGACGCCGATGTGCGCGCGTTCTTCGAGTACAACTCGCTGCAGATGGAACCCTGGGATGGCCCCGCCGGCATCGTGCTTACCGATGGCCGCTATGCCGTCTGCGCCACCGATCGCAATGGCTTGCGGCCCACGCGCTATGTGATCGGCCGCGATCGCACGATCACGCTCGCGTCCGAAATCGGCGTGAACGATGTCGCGCCGGAAGATGTGGTCGAGAAAGGCCGTCTGCGGCCGGGCCAGATGCTGGCGATCGATACCGAATCCGGCACGCTGATGCGGCCGATCGAAATCGATCGAATGCTGGCCGCGCGGCAGCCGTACAAGCAGTGGCTCAAGCGCAATATCCTGCGACTCGAATCCTCCTTGCAGGACGATCCGGCCACGCTCGACAAGCTGCATCCGGAAAGCGTCGCGGTATTCCAGAAGCTGTTCCAGATCACCAACGAGGAACGCGTCGAAATCCTGCGCGTGCTCGGCGAAAGCGGCGCGGAAACCATCGGCTCGATGGGCGACGACACGCCATTCGCGGTGCTCTCCGCAAAGGTGCGCTCGCCTTACGATTATTTCCGCCAGCAATTCGCGCAGGTCACCAATCCGCCGATCGATCCGCTGCGCGAACAGATCGTGATGTCGCTGGAATGCTCGCTCGGCGCCGAGCGCGGCATGTTCGAGGAAACGCCCGAACGCGCCGCGCGCCTGCTGGTGGATTCGCCGATCTTGAGCGAGGGCAAATTCCGCAAGCTGCTGTCGCTCGGTGCGGAAGGTTATCCGCACATCGTGCTCGATCTGAATTACGCGCCGGAAATCGGCTTGCAGAAAGCGGTGGAAAATCTGTGCGACCGCGCGGTCGAAGCGGTACGCGAAGGCAGCGTCGTGCTGGTCCTGTCGGATCGCGCCATCGCGCGTGAAAGCCTGCCGATACACGCACTATTGGCCACCGGCGCGGTGCAGCACCGGCTCATCGCCGAAGGTTTGCGCTGCGATTGCAACATCATCGTCGAGACGGCCACCGCGCGCGATCCGCATCACTTCGCCTGCCTGGTCGGCTATGGCGCATCCTGCGTTTATCCGTATCTCGCCTACGCCAGCCTTTACGAAATGGCGCGCAATGGCGAGATCAAGGGCAAGGCGCCGGAAGACCTCGCCGCGAGTTATCGCAAGGGCATCAACAAGGGTTTGTACAAGATCATGTCGAAGATGGGGATTGCGACGATCTCCAGCTATCGCGGCTCGCAGTTGTTCGAAATCGTTGGCCTCCACAGCGAAATCGTCAAGCGGTGTTTCCCCGGCACCGTCAGCCGCATTCAGGGCGCCGGCTTCGCCGAACTGCACGCCGAACAAACTCAACTGAGCCTGCTGGCGTGGACGCCGCGCAAGCCGATCGAACAGGGCGGCCTGTACAAATTCGTGCAGAACGCCGAGTACCACGCCTACCATCCGGACATCATCAACACGCTGCATCGCGCCGTGCGCAGCGGTGAGTACGCAGACTACGAAGTATTCGCCGATCTGGTAAACCACCGGCCGGTGGCGACGTTCCGCGATCTGCTCAAACTCAGCGGCAAGGCGCAGCCGATTTCGATCGATGAAGTCGAGCCGATCGAAGCGATTCTGAAGCGCTTCGATTCTGCCGGCATGTCGCTCGGCGCCTTGTCGCCGGAAGCGCACGAAGCGCTGGCGATTGCAATGAACTCGCTCGGCGGACGCAGCAACTCGGGCGAAGGCGGCGAAGACCCGGCGCGTTATGGCACCGAAAAAACCTCCAAGATCAAGCAGGTCGCCAGCGGCCGTTTTGGCGTCACGCCCGCATATCTGGTAAGCGCGGAAGTGCTGCAGATCAAGGTGGCGCAAGGTGCGAAACCCGGCGAAGGCGGACAGCTGCCGGGCGATAAAGTCAACGAGCAGATCGCGCGCTTGCGCTATGCGCGACCGGGCGTGGCGCTGATCTCGCCGCCGCCGCATCACGACATTTATTCGATCGAAGATCTGGCTCAGTTAATCTTCGATCTGAAGCAGGTCAACCCGCAGGCGATGGTCAGCGTGAAGCTGGTCAGCGGCCCCGGTGTGGGCACGATCGCGGCCGGCGTGGCGAAAGCCTATGCCGACTTCATCACCATTTCCGGCTACGACGGCGGCACCGGCGCTTCACCCGTGACCAGCGTGAAATACGCCGGAACGCCGTGGGAACTGGGCCTTGCGGAAACGCATCAGACGCTGCGTTTGAATGGCCTGCGCGACAAGGTGCGCGTGCAGACCGATGGCGGCTTGAAGACCGGTCTGGATGTGATCAAGGCCGCGATTCTGGGCGCGGAAAGTTTCGGCTTCGGCACCGCGCCGATGGTCGCGCTCGGCTGCAAATACCTGCGCATCTGCCATCTGAACAACTGCGCCACCGGTGTTGCTACGCAGAACAAAGTGCTGCGCATGAACCACTTCATCGGCCTGCCGGAAATGGTGGCAAACTACTTCAGGTTCGTCGCGCAGGAAACGCGCGCCTGGCTGGCATCGATCGGTGTGCGATCGCTGGCGGAACTGATCGGCCGCACCGATCTGCTCGAAATGGCGGAGGCGCAAACCGACAAGCAGCGCGGTCTCGATCTGTCGCCGATTCTGTCGGCGGCCGGCATGGCCAGTGCCAGCGCGCAGTTCTGCTCCAGCGCTAATCCGCCGCACGATCGCGGCGAACTCGCCGAACAGATGGTGCGCGATGCGCTACCGGCGATCGAGACGAAATCCGGCGGCGCGTTCGCGTACACCGTCAACAACACGCATCGCTCGATCGGTGCGCGGCTGTCCGGTGAAATCGCGCGGCGTCACGGCAATCTCGGCATGAGCGATGCGCCGGTCACGCTGAATCTGCAAGGCACTGCCGGGCAAAGTTTCGGCGTCTGGAATGCCGGCGGCCTGCATCTGGAACTCGAAGGCGAGGCCAACGATTATGTCGGCAAAGGCATGGCCGGCGGCCGCATCATCATCAAGCCGCCGCGCGGTTCGCGCTTCGTCACCAATCGCACCTCGATCATCGGCAACACCTGTCTTTACGGGGCTACAGGCGGAACGCTGTATGCCGCGGGTGTGGCTGGCGAGCGCTTCGGTGTGCGCAATTCCGGCGCGCTGGCGGTGGTGGAAGGCGTGGGCGATCACGGCTGCGAATACATGACCGGTGGCGCCGTCGTCGTGCTCGGCCGCGTCGGTGTGAACTTCGGCGCAGGCATGACCGGCGGCTTCGCTTATGTGCTCGACGAGCGCCGCGTATTCGTCGATCGCTACAACCACGAGCTGATCGATATTCACCGCATCGTCGCCGAACACATGGAAGGTCATCGCCATTATCTGGTCGAGCTGATCCGTGATTATGTTTCCGCAACCGGCAGCGAATGGGGCCGCGAGATCATCGAAAACTTCCGCGACTACGTTGGCAAATTCTGGCTGGCGAAACCGAAAGCAGCGGACATCAGTTCCTTGCTAATCACCATCCGAGCCGCAGCGTAATGGCCGCAAAAAATGTAATGCAGTTCCTCGATGTGCCGCGCCAGGATCCGAAGAAGGCGCCGGTGGAAATCCGTCTGCACGATTTCCGCGAGATTTACGGCCAGTTCAATGTCGATCACGCGGCCAGTCAGGCCGGCCGCTGTCTCGATTGCGGAAACCCTTATTGCGAGTGGAAGTGTCCGGTTCACAACTACATTCCGAACTGGCTCAAGCTGATCCAGGAAGGCAATCTGTTCAAGGCTGCGGACTTGAGCCACGAAACCAATTCGCTGCCAGAAATCTGCGGCCGCGTGTGTCCGCAGGATCGCCTCTGCGAAGGCGCATGCACGCTGAATGATGGCTTCGGCGCCGTCACCATTGGCAGCATCGAAAAATACATTACTGATGAAGCGGTAAAGCAAGGCTGGCGGCCGGACATGAGTAAGGTCGTCGCCACCGGCAAGCGCGTCGCCATCATCGGCGCCGGGCCTGCGGGTTTGGGTGCTGCGGATATCCTTACTCGCAATGGAGTGGAGGCAACGGTATTCGATCGCCACGCCGAAATCGGAGGACTCCTTACGTTTGGAATCCCTCCTTTCAAACTCGAAAAAGAAGTGATAAGGACGCGCCGCGACATCCTCGAAGGCATGGGTGTGAAGTTCAAACTCAATACCGAAGTCGGCCGCGATGTGGAGTTCCAAACGCTCATAGAAGAATACGATGCCGTGTTCCTCGGCATGGGCACTTATACCGCCATGAAAGGAGACTTCCCCGGCGAAGATTTGCCCGGCGTGATTCAAGCACTGCCATTCCTCATCTCCAATGTCAATCGCGTGATGGGCCTGGAAAAAGACCCGGCCGATTTCGTCGACATGAAAGGTACGCGCGTCGTCGTGCTCGGCGGCGGCGACACCGCAATGGATTGCAACCGCACCAGCGCGCGCCAGCAGGCCACGCGCGTCACCTGCGTTTATCGCCGCGACGAAGCCAACATGCCCGGCAGCCGCCGCGAAGTCGCCAACGCCAAGGAAGAAGGCGTGCGCTTCCTGTTCAACCGCCAGCCGATTGCGATCGTCGGCGACGGCAAGGTCGAAGGCGTAAAGGTGATCGAAACCAAGCTCGGCGCACCGGATGCGAAAGGCCGGCGGCGTCCGGAGCCGGTGCCGGGTTCAGAAGAAATCATTCCGGCGGATCGCGTCGTCATCGCCTTCGGCTTCCGGCCGAGCCCGGCGGAATGGATTGCGCAGCATGGCGTGGAATTGCAGTCCGATGGACGTATCAAGACTTCCGAGAAACTGAAGTTCCAGACGACGAATCCGAAGGTGTTCGCGGGTGGCGATATGGTGCGCGGGTCTGATCTGGTGGTTACTGCAGTGTTCGAGGGACGGCAGGCGGCGGAGGGGATTTTGGATTATTTGAAGGTCTAGATTACGGTAGGCCTTCTATGCGTAGTCTATTAGCCAATAATCATTTCCTGCTCGTTATAGCTGCTTTATCTGCAATATCGGGCGTTGCTGCCAGCTTGTTCACGCATGACTTTGTCTGCTTCTCTCGTTCCGGAGCAATAGTAGTGGCTATGAGCGTCATCTTCCTTTCACAAGCTGGTTTGATAGGGCATGAGCTTCGTCCAAGTATAAAAATGTCAGAAACCGGCTTAAGTCAATTGGACCCAGAGCACTACAAAAAACTTGGCCAGCCAGTTCCGCAATGGTTAGTTACGGATCTAAAAGCTCGTTTTGCAATAGGCGTGCTTGGTCCGGCTACAGGGCTACTCGGCACCACCATTTGGGGCTTCGGGGACTTACTTAACAAGTTGTTTTAGAAAAGTAGGATGGACAAAGCGTAGCGTGCCTATGCGGGTATTTCGGCAGATGCGAAGCGAGATGTATATGCATTCGCCGAACCTTTGGTTCCGCCCCTGCAGGGCGGGTAACTTTCTTTGATGCACGTCAAAGAAACTCACGAAAGAAAGCGTGCCGCCGTCGTTACGTTCCGATGCGCGAAAAGCTTGTGCATCGGAATACCCTGCGCTTCTCGCCCGCGCCGGAAAGGCTTCGGCATCCTGCCTCGCCTGGCTCACGCGAGCCTGATCGACGCGGGCTGCGATGCTCGGCGCACTCAAGGTGTGGGTAAATCAAAAGCAACTGCAACATCAAAAGCAGCGTTATCAGTTGATCTGCGTCACCGCTCGATACTGCTTTGACTAGCGCAGTAAACTTCGATCGATGAACATACACAATCACAATGGAAAAATCTGAACATGCCGTTGATGCGATTCGATGTAGTGAAAGGGCGCAGCAAGGACGAGATCAAGAGGCTGCTCGATGCGGCGCATCGAGCGATGGTGTCTGCATTCGAGGTGCCACAGCGCGATCGCTATCAGATTTTGACGGAGCACGAGCCGTCGCACTTCATCGTCGAAGATAGCGGGCTGGGTATTCCGCGCACTGAGAAAGTGGTTGTCGTCAGCGTCACCAGCCGGCCGCGCAGTGAGCCTGCGAAGCAGAAATTCTATGTGGAGCTATGCCGCGAATTGAAGGCAAGCTGTGGAGTCGAAGCGAGCGATGTAATGGTGTCGATCGTCACCAATACCGATGTCGACTGGAGTTTCGGCAATGGCCGCGCACAGTTCCTCACAGGCGAATTGTAGGCTCGTGGACGTTCTGTGATGAGGACGGGTTCGATTGAGCGCGCGATTGTTGTCCTGAAAACAGCGTTCCCGGATTTTCAGTGGCAAAGAGTATTTCCGCTTGTTGCCGCGATAGCCGGCTATGGCCTCGCGCTCTTTACCCATCGAATTCTTAGCGATGCGGATATTTACTGGCATATCAAAACAGGCGAGTGGATTCTCCAGCACGGCGCAGTTCCGCATACAGACCCGTTCTCTTACACCTTCAGCGGCGTACCTTGGATGGCGATCGAGTGGCTTTCCGAAATCCTCATGGCACTGGTCTATGAGGCCGGTCAATGGAACGGCATCGTCATCTTTTTTGGAGTCGTCACCGCGCTGACATTCTGGCTGCTGGCGAAGCTGCTTTCGCGTCAGCTTGCTCCGCTGGCAGGTTTTATCGTGTTTCTGTTGAGCGTCGCATGTATCTGGCCCAGCTTTTTGGCGCGTCCTCACCTGCTTGCATTGCCAATTTTGGTCGTCTGGTTCGCAGGCCTGCTTGCAGCACAGGAAAAAGGTGAGCGTCCAAGCTTTTGGCTGCTGCCACTGATGGCGCTTTGGGCGAATCTGCATGGCAGTTTTGTTTTTGGTCTTGCGCTGGTGTTGCCCGTCGCCGTTGAAGCGGTGATGGACGCGAAACCCAATCGACTGAAAGTCTCGCGTGACTGGGCATTGTTTTTTATTGCCGCGCTAGTGATGTGTCTGGCAACGCCGAACACTTGGCACACCCTGGTCTTTCCGTTCCAGCTGCTGAACATGAAGCATCTGTCGACCATCACCGAGTGGATGCCGCCGAATTTCAAGACACTTCAACCTCTGGAACTCGTCTTGATGGCAACGCTGGTCATGGCGTTCACCCGGCCGATGAAAATATCGATCCCGCGGCTGCTCATATTGCTGGGCGTGTTGCATCTGGCGCTGCATCACGGCCGCCACCAGATGCTTGCCGGGATTGTCGGCGCACTGGTGCTGGCCAAACCGCTTGCGAACGCCTTGGGCAGAAAATCCAGCGGAAGCATCCAGGATGGCTCAAGCCGCAGGTGGGTTGCCGGCGCCGCCGCGATGGCCGTGCTTCTGACGGCCGCGCGCATGGGGCATCCGATCGTGCGAAAAGATGATCGGGTTTCACCCACGACAGCGCTGGATCATGTGCCTGCTGAGCTTCGGCAGGAAGCGGTGCTCAACAGCTACAACTTTGGAGGCTATCTGATCTTCAGCGGTATCAGGCCTTTCATCGATGGCCGTGCCGACATGTACGGCGACGACTTCGTTTTCGATTACGTTTCCATCATGACGCCAAACCGGGCTGCGCTCGACCGGGCAATCGAAAAATACGGCATTCAATGGATGATCCTGAAAACCGACAGTTCGATACTCGACATGATCGACGCACTCCCTTCGTGGCGGCGTTTGTATGCAGACAAAATCGCCGTCGTTTATGTACGGCAAGGTTTTAGCAAGTAGGCACTCTTGTCCAGCGTTGAAAAATCTGCCACGCGAGATGGCAAAAGCCAGCGAAAATCATCCGCACTGCTGGCATCATGTTGATTGGCTCCCTCGATTCAGGATCGGCTCAGATGAATCAACTATTGCCTTTTGCCGTTGCAGCGCCATTGATGGCCTTGATGGTGGTTTTCCGCATACGCCGCAGCGTGGGCCGCCAGCGCGTGCGGCCACGGCGCATGCAGATTCGTGCGGCGCTGCTGACCTTCGCGCTGCTGTCTCTCGCGCTGGCACCGCCGTTTCAGCCACAGCTGGCGTTGGCGATGCTGGCGGGTATCGGCCCCGGCATTGCGCTCGCCTTTCTCGGCTTGCGTCACACGCGCTTCGAGACCACAGAAGCCGGCCGTTTCTATCATCCGAATCTTTACATCGGTCTAGCCGTATCAGCCTTGTTCATCGCGCGCATCGCGTATCGGCTGATCGTGCTGGCGCCGATGCTGCAATCGATCGGGCACGAAGGCGCCGACATGCAGACGATGATGTTCAGCAGTTCGCGCACGCCGCTGACACTGGCGGTCCTCGGCCTCGTCGTCGCCTACTACGTGGCCTATTACATCGGCGTGTTGATCCGCTCGCGCGCACTCGCGCCAGCTGCGCCACCGCCAGTCGAGGCGCAGGCGTGAGTGAATTGCGGTTGACGCCCGCCGAGGCGCGCGTGCTCGCATCGCTGGTGGAGAAGTCGATCGTCACGCCGCAGTATTACCCAATGACGGTGAACGCGATCATGCTCGCGGCGAACCAGAAAAATGCGCGCAATCCGGTCACTCACTTCAACGAAGGCGAAGTGGGCGCTGCGCTGACGCAGCTCGAACACGCCAGGCTCGCCGCGCGCGACGACCACGCGGGCCGTGTGCCGAAATGGCGTCAGCGCCTGCAGAACCAGCTGCTGCTGAAACCTGCGTCGGTCGCCGTGATCGCCACACTCATGTTGCGTGGTGCGCAAACCGCCGCCGAATTGCGCGCCAACGCGCAAACCCTCGGCGGTCCGGACGATGCCGAAGGTTTTGCCGCCGCAATCGCCGATCTCGAAGATCGCGCACAGCCTTTGTTGAAGCTGCTGCCGCGCGCGCCGGGACAATCCGCCGCGCGCTATGCGCATCTGCTGTGTGGTGCGGCGAACGAGCAATTGGCTGTGGATACCATCGAGCATGCGCCATCCTCATCGAACGCTTCTTCGGCCCGAACTTCACTCGCAGAACTCGAAGCGCGCGTGCAGGTGTTGGAGGCGCGGCTGGCGGAACTTGAGCAGAAATTTTCCTGAGCGAATCGGATTTTCGCAACGGGAGATCGAATGAACCCAAAACTATTGCTGGTCGATTTCGAGAATGTCCAGCAGATTGATCTGGCGCGACTCGACGACAGTTTTCATATCGTCATCTTTGTCGGCGCAGTGCAAAAAAGTATTCCAATCGACCTGGTGACACAAGCCCAGAAACTCGGCAGCCGGATCGAGTGGCTGCGGATGGATGCAGTAGGCAGCAATGCGCTCGACTTCTTCATTGCCTGCCATCTTGGAAGAGTGCTCGAAAGATCGCTAAAACAGGAGTGCATCGTTTTGTCGAAAGACAAAGGCTTCGATCCCCTATTGCGGCATCTCAATAAGCTCGGCTTGAAGTGCAAGCGCCTCAACAGCCTGCTCGAACTGGACCCGAAAACCGCTCAGCCGGAAGATGCCAATTACCAGCGCGTAATAGAACTACTCGGCAAGTCCGAGAAAAAGTCGCGGCCGCGAAAGCGCAAGACATTGTCGCAACATATCTCTTCGATGTTCCAGAAGAAGATCGCCCAGAGTGATGTCGATCGCATCATCGATATCCTGTTTGCGAACAAAATGATTTCTGAGACGAACGGCGCAATTACTTACGATTTCTAGTGGATTGATCGGTCGTGATAGTGAGCACGAGTTATAGAACATCGCGGTAGCTCGGCGTAGCGTTCTCTGCTTTAACATGCGCGTCCCGCATCGCAAAACCCTTTGCCCTTGAGCGTTCCCGCAACTCTCCTTACGCAGTTCAGACGCGAACGCGAGCAACTGCTCGCACGCGACGCGGCGCGGCTGGGGCGACTGCTGTCGCAGGCGCGGACGAACCCGAAATTCGACGCGACGCGTTTCGAGCGCGACCTCGCACAGGCAAAACTGGCGGCGGAAAATCGGCTGCGTTTGCGGCCCGCGACGATCAGCTATCCGGCCGAGCTGCCGGTGGTGCAGGCCAAGGATGAACTGGCCGAAATCATCCGTAACCATCAGGTGGTCGTCGTCTGCGGCGAAACCGGTTCCGGCAAGACCACGCAGCTACCAAAGCTGTGCCTCGAACTCGGCCGCGGCACGCGCGGGCTGATCGGCCACACGCAGCCGCGCCGTTTGGCAGCGCGCAGTGTGGCGCAGCGGATCGCGCGCGAATTGAACGGCAATATCGGCGAGCTGGTCGGTTATGAAACGCGCTTCGACCGGCGTGTGTCTGAGCGTTCATTGATCAAGTTGATGACCGACGGCATTCTGCTGGCGGAGTTGCAGCGCGACCGCGAGTTGCTGAATTACGACACGCTGATCCTCGACGAGGCGCACGAGCGCAGTCTCAATATCGATTTCCTGCTCGGCTGGTTGAAGCGGCTGTTGCCGCGCCGGCCGGGACTGAAAGTGATCGTCACCTCGGCAACGCTCGATCCAGAAAAACTCGCACGGCATTTCGCCGATGGCAGCGGAAATGCGGCGCCAATTTTCATGGTCGAAGGCCGCGCGTTTCCGGTCGAGCTGCGTTATCACGCGCCGGATAAAGACGACGATCTCGAAGACCAGGTCGCCGCCGGCATCGAATCACTCTGGCGCGGTGGCAAGGCCGGCGACGTGCTGCCCGGCCAAGCCTCGCTCGGCGATGTGCTGGTGTTCCTGCCCGGCGAACGCGAAATCAACGACCTCGCGCGTTCATTGCCGGGCCGTTTTCCGCGTGCCGAAATCCTGCCGCTGTATTCGCGCCTGCCGGCCGCGCAGCAGGATCGCGTGTTCGCCAGCGGAGGTACCACGCGCATCGTGCTCGCCACTAATGTCGCCGAAACGTCGGTGACGGTGCCCGGCATTCGCTATGTCGTCGACACCGGCACGGCGCGCGTCAATCGTTATTCGCCGCGGCTCGGCGTGCAGCAATTGCAGATCGAAGCGGTGTCGCAGGCGGCGGCGAATCAGCGCGCCGGACGTTGCGGCCGTGTCGGTCCCGGCGTTGCGCTGCGCCTGTACGAGCAAGACGAATTCGCGTTGCGGCCAGCGTTCACCGACCCCGAAATATTGCGCTCGAATCTGGCCGGCGTGATTCTGCAAATGGCCACACTCGGCCTTGGCGATGTCGAAGAATTTCCGTGGCTCGATGCGCCGGAAAGCCGCCACGTCGCCGAAGGTTATCGCCTGCTGCAAACCCTCGGTGCGCTCGATGACGATCGCCGGCTCACGCCACTCGGCCGCGAGCTGGGTCGCTTGCCGCTCGATCCACGCATTGCACGCATCGCACTTGCTGCGCGCGGTGCGAGTTATCGGGAACACGTCTGGATTCTCGCCGCCGCGATGTCGGTGCAAGATCCGCACGAAGTCCCACCAGACATGCAGGCCGCGGCGCGCGCCAAGCATGCGGAGTGGCGTCATCCGAAATCGGATTTCTTCACGTTGCTGAATCTGTGGCAGCGCTGGCGCGAGTGGAGCGAGCAGGCCTCCAACCGGCAACTGCGCAAGCGGTGCAAGGAGCACTTCGTTTCGTATCTGCGAATGGAAGAATGGGAGTCGGTGTATAAACAGATCGTCGACATGCTCGGCCGCAGCGATGCGGAAAAACCCAAGACCACGCAGCCGCTCGATAAGCTTTATCCGGAAATCCACAAATGCCTGCTTGCCGGATTGATCGATCACATCGGCCAGAAGCTGATCGAAAAGCCTGAATTTCAGGGTCCACGCGGACGCCGCTTCAAAATCTTTCCGGCGTCGTCGCTCGCAAAAAAGCCACCGCTGTGGATCGTCTGCGCCGCGCTTGCGCAGACCAGCCAGTTGTTCGCGCGCAACGTCGCCGCGATCGAACCCGAATGGCTCGCCGAAGTCGCGCCGCATTTGGTCAAGCGCGTGTTGCAGCATCCGGAATGGAACGCGCAACGCGGCGAAGTCACCGCCACGGAATTCGTTTCGCTATTCGGCATGCCGGTGCTTAAGCGTGCGCGTCATTACGGTTCCGATGAGCCTGCCGCCGCGCGCGCGATCTTCATCCGCGAAGCGCTGGTGCGCGGCGAGCTGATCGGCAAGCCGAACTTCCTGCTGCGCAATCTGGAGCTAATTGCCAGCGTGCGCGACAAGGAAGCACGCTTGCGCCGGCCCGATCTGCTCGCCGACGAAGAGCAGTTCTTCGATTTCTACGATGCGCTTTTGCCTGCCGACATCTGCACCACGGCCGCTCTGAAGAACTGGCTGCGCAAACACGCCGGTGCGCAGGCTTCGCTGCTGATGGCCGAGAACGATGCGCTGAAGCCCGGCGCTAACGCCGATGTCGCCAGCTTGTTCCCGGATCACCTCGATATTGCTGGCATCCACATCAAATTGAGCTATTCGCATAATCCCGGCGAAGACACCGATGGTGTCAGTTTTCATATTCCGGTCGCACAACTATTCGCATTGCCGGCGACAATTTTCGACTGGCTGGTGCCCGGCTTGCGGCCGGCGAAAATCGAAGCGCTGATCCGTACTTTGCCGATGACTTTGCGGCGTTTATGCACGCCTGCCGCCGACTACGCAGACGCGATTGCGGCGAGCACGAAGCCCGAAGACGGCGATCTGCTGCAAGCGATCTGCGCGCGTTTCCACGCCATGATCGGCGTGCAACTGAAGCCGGAAGATTTTTCGCCGCTCAAGCTCGAAGCGCATTTGCAGCCGCGCCTGTTGCTCGAAGATGCGCATGGCGCGCCGCTCGGCGAGGCCGCGACGCTGCCCGATTTGCAGCGCCGGTTTGGCGGTGCCGCACGCGCCGAACTTTCACGCCGCGCGAGTGACGATGAGGCAGCCAAACGCTGGACGCGCGAGCGCGTGCTCGACTGGGATTTCGGCACGCTGCCGCAACACATCGAAGTTGCCGGCGCGCGCGCTTATCCGGCGCTCGCAGCGGGAAAAGATCACGTCGCGCTGCGTCTGTTCGAATCGCTTGAAGCCGCCCGCGCCGCGCATGGCGCGGGCACGCAGGCGTTATTATTGATGCGCGTCAACGATCGCCTGCGCGATCTCGCACGCACTGCGCGCAATCGTCTCGGCATCGCGCTGGCGCAGACCGGTTTGAGCGCCGAGGGCTTAGGCGCCGAAGTCGCTGCGCGCGCCGCCAGAACGTACTGGAATCCCGCTGAAATTCGTAACGAACAAGCCTTTCACGCCGCGCTCGAACGTCGTGCCGAATTCGGCCACAGCGCGGCCAGGCAACTCGAAGAGGTCTGCTGCTGGCTCAACAGCGCGATGGAATTGCGCAAGCGCATCGACAGTGTTGCAAAGCCCTGGCCGGAAGCGGCCAGCGATCTGCGCGCGCAACTGCAAAGTCTGTTTGCACCCGGCTTCATCGCCGCGATTCCGGACGAAATCTGGCCGCGCATCGCGCTCTATCTGAAAGCTGCCGCCGTGCGGCTCGAACGTCTGCCGCACAAGCCGCAGCGCGATCTCGAAATGGCCAAGCAGATTCGCGTCGTCGCCATCCATTTACCGGTGCCGTTTCATCCCGCGCGCTGGCTCATCGAAGAATGGCGCATTGCCTTGTTCGCGCAGGAACTGCGTGCCAACGGCGCGCCGAGCGCTGCGAAAATCCAGGCGGCGCTCGCGGCTTGATTCCGCGCTGGAATCATCAATGACAAGAAACGCATGCGCAGGTACTATGCGCATACCCAATGCTGGAGCACACAGGATATGGCCGAACCCATCGCAGCAACGCGGCGCAAGCCGGTGAATGTGTCGATTCAGCAGCGCTTGATCGACGAAGCGCGCGCGGCTGGCCTTAATTTATCAGGCGTTTTGGAAGAAGCCTTGAATGCACGTTTGCGCGAACGCCGTGCGGCGCGATGGAAGGAAGAAAATCGTGAGGCAATGCAGGCGTTCGGGCGTTATATCGAGCGGCATGGCATTTTTGGTGATACCGAAGAGCGCGGATTTTGATGGCGCAGTTTTCGGTTTACGCGAATCCGCGCACATCCGGCCGCGAGCGAATTCCCTTCGTACTGGACGTTCAATCCGACACGATGGATTTGCTGCCGACGCGCCTGGTAGTGCCGCTGGTGCGTGATCGAATGTTTCCTTCACGCCGCATTACGAATCTCAACTTGCGCTTCGTGATTAAAGGTCAGCCGGTCATCCTGTCGCCCGCCGAGATGGGCGCAGTCGCCACATCCAACTTGACCAATGCGCTGGATGACCTTTCAGCGCGGCGAACCGAGTTGATCGCCGCGCTCGATCTTTTACTCACTGGAAACTGAAGTCGATGTCCCAATCGAAGAGCGGAATATCGAATGTGGACCGCCTGATCGTCGCACTGGATTTTCCCGAAGCCGCGGCGGCGCGCACGCTGGTCGGGCAGCTCGGCGATGCGGCGAGTTTCTACAAGATCGGTATGGAATTGTGCATGGCGCCGGGCTTCTTTGAACTGCTCCAATGGCTGCGCGCGCAGGACAAGAAAGTCTTCGTCGACCTGAAGTTTTTCGACATACCGGAAACGGTGGCGCGCGCCGTGGCGCGGCTGTCCGAACGTGGCGCGCAGTTCTGCACCGTGCACGGCAATCAGGCGATCATGCAGGCGGCAGCGCAGTCGAAATCCGGCGGCATGAAAGTGTTGGCGGTGACCGCGCTGACCAGCCTTGATCGCGGCGATCTGGACGATCTCGGTTTTCAGTGTGATGTCGCAGCTCTGGTGCTGTCGCGTGCCAAACGCGCGCTTGCCGCCGGTTGCGATGGCGTGGTGTCGTCCGGCCTCGAAGTCGCGGCTTTGCGTGAATATGCGCCGCAGGAATTGATCGTCGTCACGCCCGGCATTCGTCCGGTCGATAACCAGGCCGATGGCGATCAGAAGCGCGTGATGACTCCGGCACGTGCGTTGCAAGCTGGAGCAGACCATCTGGTGGTCGGCCGGCCGATCCGCGATGCAGCCGATCCGCGCGCTGCTGCGTATTTAATCCAGACCCAGATCGCCGAGGCGCTTGCGTGACTTCAACCGTGTTCCAGAATGACCGTTTCCTGCGCGCGCTGCGGCGCGAGCCGGTGGACCGCACACCGGTGTGGCTGATGCGGCAGGCCGGGCGTTACCTGCCCGAATATCGCGCGACGCGCGCCAAGGCTGGCGATTTTTTAACGCTGTGCAAGACGCCGGAACTGTGCTGCGAAGTCACGCTGCAACCGATCGACCGCTACGGTTTCGACGCCGCGATTCTATTCTCCGACATCCTCACCATTCCGGATGCGATGGGTGTGGGTTTGCAGTTCCTCGAAAACGAAGGCCCGGTATTCAGCAATCCGGTGCGTACCGCGGACGATATCGCGCAACTGCCGATTCCCGATCCGGAAGGCGAACTGCGCTATGTGATGGACGCCGTGCGTACGATCAAGCGCGGCTTGAGCAATCGCGTGCCGCTGATCGGTTTCGCCGGCAGCCCGTGGACGCTGGCGACGTACATGATCGAAGGCCGCGGTTCGCGCGATTTCGCGCACGCCAAACGCATGCGTTACGACGCGCCGCAATTGTTGAAAGCGCTGCTCGACAAGCTCACCGAATCGGTCGCCATTTATCTCGCAGCACAAGCCAAGGCCGGCGCCGATGCGCTGATGATTTTCGATACCTGGGGCGGTGTGCTCGATCCGGACGGCTACCGGTTTTTCTCGCTCGCGCCGATGGCACGCATCGTCGAGCGCCTGTCGGTGATCGCGCCCGGCGTGCCGGTGATGCTGTTCAGCAAAGGCGCTTCGGCGTACCTGCTGGAACAGGCCAGCACCGGTGCCGCCTGTCTCGGTGTGGACTGGACCATCAACATCGGCGACGCGCGGCATCGGCTCGACGGCGAAGTGGCGCTGCAAGGCAATTTCGATCCGACCGCACTGTTCGCCTCGCCCGAAAAGATCCGCGAAATGGCCGGCCGCATTCTGGATGATTACGGAGCCGCACCTGGCCATATCTTCAACCTCGGCCACGGCATTTTGCCCGGCACGCCGATGGAAAATGTTGCCGCCCTCGTGCAGGCGGTGCACGAACTCAGCCCGGCGTATCACGCCGCCGCTGCGGACGAGGCGTTGTAGGCGCCGCGCATGTTGCGCCGCTGGCTGCCCGCACCCGTGATCGGAGTGCTCACCGTCACCAGCATGTTCGTCTGGCTGATGATCTGGGGCGTTGCGGTCATTCTGTCGATGGCAGTCATCAAGCTGCTGATGCCGGTGCCGCGACTGCGACGCGCGCTGTCGAATGGCATGGTCTGGGCCGCGGGCGTGCCGTGGGTGCGCGGCAACAGTGCGATCTACACGATGCTGCATGGACGCCGAACCGCGCATCGTCTCGATGCCGCGCTGGATCGCCGGCGCAGCTGGCTGATCGTCGGCAATCATCAGTCCTGGGCCGATATCCTCATTCTGTTCGATGCCTTCGGCGGCCGCACGCCGTTCCCGCGTTTTTTCCTCAAGCGCGAACTGATCTGGGTGCCGCTGGTCGGCATCATTTGCTGGGCGCTGGACATGCCGTTCATGAAACGTCACTCGCGCGCAGCGGTGGCCGCCAATCCGGCGCTGAAAAATCAGGATCTCGAAACCACGCGTAAATTCTGCGAGAAGTACAAACAGCAGCCGATCACGGTGGTGAATTTCGTCGAAGGCACGCGCTGCACCGAAGCCAAGCGCATCGCGCGGCAATCGCCGTATCGGCATCTGCTGCGGCCGAAATCCGCCGGGCTTTCGTTCATGTTGAATGCGATGGGCGAACAGTTCGCCGGCATGATCGATGTCACGCTGGTGTATCAGCCGTCGCGCCGCTCTAAGTTGTGGAGCTTTCTGTGCGGCGAGCAATCCGCGGTGTCGCTGGATGCGAAAGTGCTGCCGCTGCCGGCTGAACTGCTGCACGGCGACTACGCCGACGATGCTGAGTTCCGCCAGCACTTTCAGGACTGGGTGAATCAGTTGTGGGCGGATAAGGATGCAAAGCTGGCGCGGATCATCGGCCAGTAGCCGGCGCTTATTTTGGTCGGCATTCGGCTGCAATTCAGACAAGCATTGGCGAGCGATCAGTCCCGGCATCAGCTCAGTCATCAAGGCTTGATCAGTGATTGATCGGCGTAGCTGAAAGCGGCTTGCAACTCGCGGTAAACGCAAGCTGTCGGATGACGCCGATGGTTCCTGCGGGAAATCCGCGTCCGGCATCTCGCGTAAAGTAACCGCAAATTCCGAGGAGAACTAAAAAAATGGCTACACGGCTCAAGCCGCTGGATGCGTCGTGGCTGTATGTGGATACCCGCGCGACACCGATGCACGTGGCCTCGCTACAGATTTTTTCGCCGCCGCCGAAGGCCAGGCCGGGCTTCGTGCGCGATCTGGTAATGCTGCTGAAACAGCCTGCAAAGTTTGAAGCGCCGTGGAACCTGCGGCTCAAACCTTCAATTTTGCGCGGCATTCTGCCGGCCTGGGAAACCGACAATCATCTCGATCTCGATTATCACGTTCGTCATTCCGCGTTGCCTGCGCCGGGCGGCGAACGCGAGCTCGGCGTGCTGGTTTCGCGGCTGCATTCCAATGCGCTGGATTTCGACAAGCCGCTGTGGGAAGTCCACATCATCGAAGGTCTGGAAGGCGGACGCTTCGCGCTCTACGCCAAGATGCATCATTCGCTGATCGACGGCGTCGGCGGCATGCGGCTGCTGCAAAAGGCGATGGGCACGTCCGTGCGTCAGCGCAGCTTCACGCCGCCTTGGTCGTTTGGCGCCTCATCGCCGGAGCATGCGAAAAAAGAACACACCGCGTCGGTCGAACCGATGGCCGCGCTGATCGAAGCAGTGCGGCGCGAAGGCGGCAATCTGCGCAAGGCGGTGCGCGGCGTTGCCGAGTCGTGGAAGCTCGGCCATCGCGGCGAAGGCGACCCACTGATCTCGCCATTCGATGCGCCGACCTCTCTGCTGAATCAACGCATCACTCCCGCGCGCCGATTTGCTACGCAACAATATTCGCTGACGCGGCTGCGCACGCTGGCGGAAAATGCCGGCGTCACCTTGAACGATGTCGTACTCGCCGCCAGCGCCGGCGCCCTGCGCCGCTTCCTGAAGGAACTGCACGCACTGCCCGGCGAAGCCCTCACTGCGGGCTTGCCGGTTTCGGTGCGGCCGCAAGGCGATCACGCGCTCGGCACCGCGATCAGCTTCATTCTCGCCAACCTCGGCACCGATGTGGCCGATCCCCTGCTGCGCCTGAATGCGATCCACGAATCCACCCTGCGCGCGAAAGAACTGCTGCAGGAATTGCCGCGCGCGGCGATGAATTCCTACACGATGCTGTTCATGGCGCCGTTCGTGCTGAGCCAGCTCACCGGTATCGGCGGTCACGGCCGGCCGATGTTTAACCTCGCCATCTCCAACGTGCCCGGCCCGGAAAAACCGCTGTATTTCGCCGGCGCAAAACTCGAAGCGATGTATCCGGTTTCAGTGCTGCAACACGGCCAGGCGCTCAACATCACCTGCGTCAGCTACGCCGGCAAGCTCAACTTCGGTTACACCGGATGCCGCGATACACTGCCGCACATGCAGCGGCTGGCGGTGTATACCGGCGAGGCGCTGGACGAGCTGGAAGCGGCGGTCGGCGCGCGCTGAACCTGGGTCGTGCAATTTTCAGCAGAGGCACTCGAGCCCTGATAGTTTGCAGGCCTTCGCCATGAGTGAAGGCTTGCGCAGCAATAAACTTCAACCAAACAGAATCGGGGAGATGCGGCGATGACAACGACAGATCAAAAAACAGGCGCTTGGTGCGGATTTGTTTTTGCGGCCTTGCTTGGCGCCGGGCTGCTGACGGCCGGTTTCGTGCCGCCGCCATCGCCGTCGCTCGGCGCCGATGAAGTCGCTGCGATTTACCAGTCGCACACGGCGCTGATCCGTATCGGCATGCTGCTCGCGGTGTTGTCGAATGTGTTCTATCTGCCTTTCATTGCCAGCATTTCGGTGCAGATGCGGCGTATGCAGGGTGTCGGGCTGACGCCGGTTTATCTGCAACTGGGCGCAGGTTCCATCGGCACCGTGCTACTGCTGTTGCCGGAGCTGGGTTTCCTGTTGACGGCGTTCCGGCCCGAGCGTAGTCCGCAATTGACGATGCTGCTTAACGATGCCGCGTGGCTGTTTTTTCTCACGCCGTTTCCGACTTTCGTCGCGCAGAATTGCGGTATCGCGTGGGGAATTCTCGGCGACCAGCGCACGCAGCCGGTGTTTCCGCGCTGGGTGGCGTTTCTCAATCTCTGGACAGCCCTGCTGCTGATCCCGGCCGGGCTGGCGTTCGTCTTCAAGACCGGACCGTTTGCATGGAATGGCCTGTTCTCGTTCTGGCTTCCGGCCGGCGTGTTCTTCGCCTGGCTATTGGTGATGGCCAGCCTGCTGCTGAAATCGGTGGATGAAGCCGATGCGCCGGTGTTGCACGCGAAACGCGCGTGACAATTCTGCGCCTGCTCGTAGATATCTCTCTAGCGCGAAGGATTCGAGAGGCGACTAAAGATCGAACGAGAACCTGAGGCCGGGAAGTCATCGATGCCGGGCAGCGAGACCACGAACGACAACATCGATCGCCCGCGCATCGCTTCGATCGATTTGATGCGCGGCATCATCATGCTGATCATGGCGATCGATCATGTGCGTGATTTCGTCAGTCCGTTCCCTTACGATCCGACCGATCTGGGCAAGGCGTCCGTCGCACTTTTCCTGACGCGCTGGATCACGCATTTCTGTGCGCCGACGTTCATGTTTCTGGCCGGCACCAGCGCATTTTTGTATGCGCGCAATACCGGTGTCGATCGCGCGGGCTTGCAGCGATTCCTCGTTACCCGCGGGCTGTGGCTGGTGTTTCTTGAAATCACCTGGAACAGTTTCATGTGGCGTTTCGCGGTCGACGGCGTCAACTTGCAGGTGCTGTGGGCGCTGGGCTGGTCGATGGTCTGGCTGTCGCTGATGTTGTTTCTGCCGCTGCGCGGCATCGTTGCCATCGGCCTGCTGCTGGTGTTCGGCCACAATCTTTTCGACGGCATTCATCCGCAGGGCTTCGGCGGCGAACACACGATCGAAGGCTGGGCCTGGGCGATCGCGCATGAGCCGCTCGATGCGCACACCGCTTCTGGATTCGAGATTCTGGCGTTATATCCGCTGGTGCCGTGGATCGGTGTGATGTCGCTCGGCTATGCCTTTGGCCAGGTGTTGCTGAGGCCGGCCGCTGAACGCGCGCGCTTCATGCGGTTCATCGGCCTTGAAATGATCGCGCTGTTCCTGCTGCTGCGGCTGACTAACTTTTATGGCGATCATTCGCTGTGGCAGATCAATCCGCGCGGCGCCGTGTTCACCGCGCTCGACGTGCTCAACGTCAGCAAATATCCGCCGTCGCTGCAATATCTGTTGATGACGCTCAGCCCGGTGTTGCTGCTGTTGCCGTGGCTGGAATCGGCGCGCGGCAGACTGGCGCAGGCGGTCAGCGTGTTCGGTCGCGTGCCGATGTTTTTCTATCTGCTGCATGTGCCGCTGATTCATGGCCTGGCGCTGCTCGGCGCGCGCGTGATGTACGGCGTGATGCCGAATATCCAGGTGCGTCATCCGGAGCTGCCGAGCGGTTATGAGCCGAGCCTGCTGCGGGTTTACGCGGTCTGGCTGATTGTGGTGCTGATGCTGTATCCGCTATGTCATTGGTATGCCGATTACAAGCGGCGGAACAAGGACTACTGGTGGCTCAGTTATGTTTGAGCCACCCGCCCTTGCGGGACTCAAAAGATCAAGCCTTGCGTGCGCGTGCCGTGCGCGCGGCGAGTGCCCGCAGCGGCGGGCGCAGGCCGAAATACAGCAGTGCCGCAACCGGCGGTGCGACCAGAAACCAGATGCCGATGCCGCCGAGCGCAATCAGGCCGAAATCCTGAATGAACTGCCACACCCCCGCTTTGAAGCGATCGATCATCTGCGGAATCGATAGCGCCAGATGCGGCGCGCCGAGCCATTCGCCGGCGCGGTAAAACGGAATCAGCAGCGTCAGTTGCAGCGGATAACAAATCCAGTTGAGCAGCTGGATGACCGGCTGATTCAGCCGCAGCAACAAGGCTGCCAGCGTACACAGCAGCGTGGTCGAACCCATGATCGGGAACAGCGACAGCACCGTGCCGAGCGCGAGTGTCAGCGCAATTTTTTCCGGCGTGATGCCCTGACTCAACTGTGCGGCGATCGGCGCGACGATGCGTCGTTTCCAGAACGAGCCTTGTGGCGGTGTGACTTCGTGATTCATTTGCGGCGCAACAAAAAAGCTTCGATCGGCGCACCGGCCGGCAAGCGCCATAGCGTGATAAGCGCATAAGTCGCCATCGCAATATTGCCGAACGCGAAGATCAGCACGAGCCAGATTCCTGCGCGAATCACCGAAGCTTCCTTGTAGACCACCCACAGCCAGAACGTGAAGAAGCCAAGATAGCAATCGATCAGTGTGGCGATGAACCACGGGTGCGTAACGACCGCTTGCGGCGTTTTCCAGAACGGCATTTGCAGGCTCGCCCAGATGGTGCCGCTGAGGATGGTCAGCAGGATCAGCGTGAAGATTATTTTGAGTCGGCCGGTCACGATTTCATCTCCGCAAACAAAAGCCCCGCGCGAGGCGGGGCTGGAAAAACCCGTGGCTAAACTTCGTTGAACCTCAAGCGTTCAGACCGCAGATCGAAATGATTGATCCCAAGCGATTACGAAGTCACGCCTTGCTCAACGTAATCTGCATCAGATCGCAGGCGCCGTTGCGGAAGCCGCATTCGCAATAGCTCAGATAATAGCGCCACATGCGCAGGAAGCGCTCGTCGAATTGCTGCACCACTTTATCGCGCACGGCCAGCACGTTGACGTGCCATTGCGCGAGTGTATCTGCGTAATCCTTGGCATAAAATTTGGCATCGCTCGGCTTCAGCCCCGCCGCGCCTGCAAGATTTTCAAAGTGCGCGGGCGGGCACAGCATGCCGCCGGGGAAGATATATTTCTGGATGAAATCGCGCTTGCTGCGGTAGTTGTCGAAGCGCGCCGGATCGATCGTGATGCCCTGGATCGCCGCTTTGCCGCCGGGCTTCAAGGCATTCGAGATCGTTGCGAAATAACCCGGCCAGAATTTCTCGCCCACCGCTTCGTACATCTCGATCGAAACGATGCGATCGTATTTTTCGACGACATCGCGGTAGTCCCGAATCTCGAATGTCACGCGATCGGCCACGCCGGCTTTTTCGGCGCGGATGCGCGCTTCGGCAAGCTGTTCCTGCGACAGCGTGATCGAATGCACGCGGCAACCGGAATGCGTCGCCGCATAAATCGCAAAGCCGCCCCAGCCGGAACCGATTTCGAGCAGCGTATGTTCGGGCGTCAGTTCGAGCCGCTCGTACATCAGCTTGAACTTGTTGATCTGCGCATCCATCAGCGTTTCGTTCGGCTCGATGTACATGCCGGACGAATACGCCATCGTTTCATCGAGCCACATCTTGTAGAACTCGTTGCCGAGATCGTAGTGATACTCGATGTTCTTTTTCGCCTTCACCTTGGTGTTGGCGCGGCGCTGATGCTGCCACCAGCCATGCACGCGGCCGAGCCAGTTTTTCTCGAACGGACCCTTGTAATAAGGTTCGTTGAAAAACATCACTTGCAGCAGGCGGGTGAGATCCGGCGAATCCCAGCAATCTTCCAGGTAGGAATCGCCGATGCCGACTTCGCCCGAGCGCAACAGGTGGCCGACCAGCCGTTCGCTCTTGATATTCCAGATGCCATGCGGCCCCGGCTCGCCGCCTTCAAAATGGCGCGTGGCACCGTTCGGCAGCGTGATATCCATCGAGCCGATTTTTATGCCGGAGAGCATGTACATCAGGATTTTCAAGCCGAGCGAAAGACCTTTCGTGCCGTGATCCGCCTGCGCGGAAAACGCACGCGGCAAATCCGGCGAAAACCCATCGCGGCTCATGAGCTTGTCGAGCGAGTCCTGCTTGTCGAAATTGTCTGGTTTCATCTTCACTTACCTGTTCAACTGACCGGCACATCCGGCGGCGCCGGCTTCCGATGGAAGCGCCCGCCGCGTGCCCAGATTTTCAAAGCTTCCCAATGAATGCCGGCGACGACTTTCAAGGTCATCAGCGGCATCGCCAACACCAGCTTCACGATTGCGGAATCGGTCAAACCCAAGCGTTCGCCGGCGAGCGTGGCGTCCAGAATCGGCACGCCTTCGCGGGTTTCGTGAATCAACACCCGCAACTGCTCGGCAGGCTCGTTCAGGCTGAATCGATAACGCCCCACCAGATCGAAAAACGGTGACACGTGAAAACATTTTTCCTTCTCGTACAGAGCTTCATACGGCATCGGCTGACCGTCGGATGCGAGCAGGTAAGCATGTTTTTCTCCGAAAGTATTGCGCACCTCGGCGATCACCGCGCGCAAGCGGCCATCGCGGTGTTCGCAATACCAGAGGCTGATCGGATTGAACGCGAAACCCAGCAGCCGCGGCAGCACCAGCAGACGAATACGGCCGCCGTCGAGCGCGATGCCGGCATTGGCCAAAACGCCTTCGGCCCAGACGCGCAAGCCACCCGGCTGTTCGAGACCGTGATCGCTATCGTGAAATGCCAGCAGGTTGAAGCGATTGTGCGAAAACAGCCGCAAGCCCCGCGCGGCTTCGTCGATGCGATCGACGTCCAGCAGCAGATAAAACACGCGATAGGCGAAGCGATAAAACGGCGCGATCAGACGACGGTGCATCACGCGACTGCTGTAGAGAACTGCGGCGGCGGGCTGCGCAGACGGCTGCACGTCGGCAGATTCACGATTGTGCGTCGCGGGTGCGTCGTCGCTCCACGCGGCGTCGGCGCACAGATCGCCATGATCGCCAGCGTGCGAGATTTGGCTCATGCCAATGCCGGCGCCGCAGAATCCATCGGCGCGTTGAAGCGGTCGTTACTCGGCAGCTGCAAATCGATGCCGCTGACATAAGGCGGCAGGCAATCCCGATCGATCGCGCCGACCACGCGCAAGGCGGATTTGAAGCCGTCTTCGTGAAAACCATACGCCGTCCACGCGCCGGCCCACCAGATGTGCCGCTGGCCCTGAATTTCCGCCAGCCGCGCCTGCGCCTGAATCGTCGCCGGGTTGTATTGCGGATGTTCGTAATCGACTTCGTACAGCACGCTCGCCGGATCCGGCAGCCGCGGCGGATTCAGCGAAACGATGTATTGCGTGTCGCCGGTGATGGCTTTCGGCAGGCGCTGCAACTGGTTCATCCAGTACGTCACGCCGATCGGTTCGTCGGTGAGCGCATCGGATTTCAGAATCGCATTCCAGCTGCTCCAGGCCCAGCGTCGGCGCGGCAGCAGCGTTTTATCGGTGTGCAGATACGCACGATTTTTCGCATAAGGCACGTTGCCGAGAATCGCACGCTCGGCGTCGCTGGCGTCCTGCAGCAAGGTTAGCGCCTGATCCGAATGCGCAGCGCAGATCACTGCATCGAACCGCTCCTCGCCCGCCGAGGTGCGGACGAAAGCCGCGCCATTTTCGCGGCGCAATTGCAGCACTTTTGCGTTCAGCCGCATCTCGCCGCCAAACTTCGCCAGCAGCTTTTGCACATAGCTGCGCGAGCCGCCCACCACCGTTTGCCATTGCGGCCGCTCGTACACATTCAGCAGCCCGTGCGATTCAAAAAACCGGGCGAACGCGGGAAATGGAAATTCCATCACGCCCGCGGTGGAAGTGCTCCAGATCGGCCCCGCCATCGCGGCGACATAACGCACGCGCAAAGCCATCGGATATTGGTTGATTTCGAGAAACTCGCCGAGCGTGATGTCGGGCAGCGCGTCGTCTGCCAACAATTGCTTGACCTGCTTGTTGAAGCGCACCACGGCCAGCAGCATGCGGATGTGCGTCGGTGAAAACATCAGGCTCGGCTGCGCGAAAATCTTTGCCAGATTCTCGTCGCCCGCCCATTCGATGCGGCCCTCTTCCACCGAAACGCCGAGCGACATATCGGTGTCCTGCAAACGCACACCCAGCTCGTTCAGAAACGGATAAAAATTCGGATAGTTCACCGGGTTGCAGACGATAAATCCGGTATCGATGGCGAGTGTGCCGCGCGGTGTGGCGACATCGAAAGTATTGGTATGACCCCCCGCGCGGCTGTCCTGCTCGAACACGGTGACCTCGTGCCGGCGCGCCAGAAAATGAGCAGCGCCGAGACCCGAAATACCGGTGCCGATAACCGCAATTTTCATGTTGGATGTGATGTGGCCTGCGGCCGGGTGTTAGTTGTTTCAGTCTTTACGGACGAAGCGCTACCGAAGATGCAAGCCCGGCCCCAGGCAAAGTTTTCCAAGCTGCAAATCATCGAGCGGAGTCCGCCGCTGCGGATCGTCGCACTTCCCTGATGGAATCATACAAAATCCCGTGAAGCGGGCAGCAATTATCGGACCGCTGCGGCGCCCAATTTCATCAGCAGCGGTTGCAGCGTTGGCCACACTGCATCCACCAGCAGCGGTTGCGCCGCTGCGTTCGGATGAATGCCGTCGTCCTGAAACCAGCGCGCGCGGTCGGCCGCCAGCGGCATCAAGAAGAACGGCACCAGCGCAACGTGCTGTGCCTGCGCAACCGCCGCGAAAGTCTGGGTGAAGTGGTCCGTATATAGCGGCCCGTAGTTGCTCGGGATACGCATCTCCATCAGCACCGGCTGAGCTTTTGCGGCAGCGCCGAGCACGATCATTTTTTCCAGATTTGCGCGCATCGCCGAGATCGGCTGACCGCGCAGGCCATCATTGCCGCCGAGTTCGATCAACAGCATTTGCGGGTGATATTGCGCCAGCGCCGCTGGCAGCCGCGCCAGCCCGCCGCCGCTGGTTTCGCCCGAAACCGAAACATTCACCACCGACCAGTTTTTCAAGGCCGGCGAACTTTGTGCCTTCAATTTGGTGTCCAATAATGCAACCCAGCCGCTGCCCGGATCGAGCCCGAAACCCGCGCTGATGCTGTCCCCGAATACCATCAAGGTCGGCGCGGCCGCCGCGCTCAGGCTGAACAATAGCCCGCACAGAACGCACGCGGCACGTCGCACTAATCCCGATCGACCCGATCTCTTGCACCACGAAAATTTTTTAATCATGAACGAAGTATTAAGCCGGGATGCCGACACGCAAGTGTCCGCGATTGTCGCCGAAAAAATCTGCAAGGAGATTATCAGCGGCGGCGCACGCCTGACCATTCTCGACGATCTCGATCTGCAGATTGCAGCCGGTGAATCGGTGGCGATTCTCGGCCGTTCCGGCTCCGGCAAAACCACGCTGCTATCGCTGCTCGCAGGCCTCGATTCGCCGACGCGCGGCGATGTGCGGCTGGCCGGGCAATCGCTGGGCGCACTCGATGAAGATGGCCGTGCGCGGCTGCGTGCCGGCCGCGTCGGCTTCGTGTTCCAGTCGTTCCAACTGCTTTCAGGATTGACTGCGCTGGAAAACGTCATGCTGCCCGCCGAGCTGGCAGGTCTGGCGGACGCCGGCCAGCGTGCGCAGGACATGCTGACACAGGTCGGCCTCGCCGCGCGCACCACGCATTATCCGCATCAGCTTTCCGGCGGCGAACAACAGCGTGTGGCACTCGCGCGCGCCTTCGCCGCCAGCCCGTCGATCCTGTTCGCCGATGAGCCCACCGGCAATCTCGATGTCGCCACCGGCAGTTCGATCATCGAACAATTGTTCGCGATGAATCGTTCGCGTGGCACCACGCTGGTGCTGGTCACGCACGATCAGCAACTCGCTGCGCGCTGCGGCCGCACGGTGACGCTCGAAGCCGGCAAACTGGTCGAACGCAGCGCCGGGCCGCGCGCATGACGACGTCGATCATGCAGATTCAGGCCTCGCCGCACTCGCGTAATCGCGTCTCATTTGCCGCCGCCGCGCGTCACGCTTTCGCCACCCTGCGGCGCGGCTTGCGTGCCGGCGATTTGCGCGTGCTGGCACTGGCCCTGGTCATCGCCGCGTCGGTTGCCAGCGGCGTCGGCCTGTTCACCGATCGCGTGCTGTCGGCGATCGACCGCAGTGCCGGCGACGCACTCGGCGCAGATGCGGTGATCCGTTCGAGCACGCCGCTGCCTGCAGAATTGCTGCAGAAATTGCACGCGGATAATGTGCGAATCGTCGCCGCTGCGGAGTTCCCCAGCGTCGTCACCAAAGTCGCCGCGCCCGATAAAAATGTACCAGGAGGTCAAGATAATGCCGACGACGTTACGCAGCTGTCTTCGATCAAGGCGGTCGAAACTGGCTATCCGCTGCGCGGCGATCTGCTCATCAGCGATGAACCTTTCGCGCCTGCGCACGTTGCCAGCGCCGTGCCGCCGCGCGGCCAGATCTGGGTCGACGCCAAGCTGTGGACGATGTTTGGTCTGGGCAACGGCGCGCAGCTGCAAGTCGGTTCGATTGCCTTGACGGCGACCGCGGTGATCGTCGACGAACCCGGCCGCGGCAACACCTTCGCCAATCTCGCACCGGAGTTGATGATGAACGCGGCGGACCTCGATGCCAGCGGTCTCATCGGCCCCGGCAGCCGCGTGCAATACGTTGAACTGCTCGGCGCCAGCAGCGGCCAGATCGCGGCACTCAACAAACTGGAACTGCCGCGCGGCATGCGACTGATCATGCCGAAAGATGCGCGGCCCGAACTCAAGCAATCGCTGACGCGCGCGCGCCAGTTTCTCGATATCGCCGTGCTGATGACACTGCTGCTCGCTGCGGCGGCGGTCGCGCTATCCGCACGTCAATACGGTGCGCGCCTGCGCGATGAGGTCGCACTGCTGAAAACACTCGGTGCCGGCCGCCGTTTTCTGTTGCAATCGCTGCTGATGCAAATGCTGCTGCTGGGCCTGTTTGCAGGCGGCACCGGCGTGCTGCTCGGCGCGCTGGCGCAGGAGCTGCTCGGCCGCGTGGTCGCGCCGGTGCTGGGCGTGGCGCTGCCGTGGCCGAGCCCGTGGCCGTTGCTGTTGTCGCTCGGCGTAGTGCTGTTGATGCTGGCCGGCTTTGCGCTGCCGCCGGTGATTGCCGCGCTGGCAACGCCGCCGGTGCGCGTGCTGCAACGCGCGGCTACTGCAAGCAACAGCGCGCGCGCCAGCGCCTTCGCCGCACTCGCTGCGGTGGGTGCCTTGCTGTGGTTGCAGGCGGGCGATATCAAGCTCGCTGCCTTCATCGCCATCGGTGCGGCGGCAACCGCAACGATTCTCGCGCTGCTCGCCTGGGCCTTGATCCGCCTGCTGCGCCCCTTGCGCACGCGCACCGGCGTGGCCTGGCGATTCGGTCTCGGCAACCTGGTGCGGCGCGGGCCGGATACGGTGGCGCAAACCGTGGCACTCGGCGTGGCCTTGCTGTCGCTACTGCTGGTCACCGTGGTGCGGCAGGATTTGCTCGGCACCTGGCGCAATCGGCTGCCGGCCGATACGCCGAATCAATTCCTCATCAACATCCAGCGCGAACAGCGCGAACCTTTGCAGGCGTTCTTCATCGCGCAAGGCTATCCGCGATTGCCGCTGCTGCCGATGGTGCGCGCGCATCTCACCGCGATCAATCATCAGCCGGTCACCGAAGCCGCGTTTGAAGATCCCGAAACCAGGCGCTGGATCAATCGGGAATTCAACTTGTCGTGGACCGATCATTTCGGTGCCGACAATCAACTCATCGCCGGCGAATTCTGGACTGCCGCCGACGCCGGAAAACCCTGGTTATCGATCGAGCAGGATGCCGCCAAGCGGCTCAAATTGAAGCTCGGCGACACGCTCGATTTCGACATCGCCGGCCAGAACTATTCGCTCACCGTGCACGATCTGCGCAAAGTGCATTGGGATAGTTTCAAACCGAATTTTTTCATGATGACGCCGCCCGGCGTGCTCGATGCGCCCGCGAGCGCGGATCGCGCCGAAGCGCCGGTGCAGTGGGTCACGAGTTTTTATCTGCCGAAGCCCGCGCCGGAAGATACCGTCAGCGCGGAGAAAAACCGCAAGCTGCTGCGCGAACTGGTGCGGCAGTTTCCGAACGTCACCGCGCTCGATCTCGATGCCGCACTGGCGCAGGTCCGCAGCATCGTCGATCGCGTCGTCCGTGCGCTCGAACTGGTGCTGCTGTTCACGCTGCTCGCCGGGCTGGTGGTGATGCTCGCGGTGATCGAAGGTTCGCGTGCCGAGCGCGTGCGCGAAACCGGTGTGCTGCGAGCGCTCGGCGCGTCGTGGCGCGTAGTGCTGCAAGGCCTGCTGGCGGAATACGCCGTGCTCGGCCTGCTCGCCGGCAGCGTCGCTGCCATCGCCGCGCAAGCCATTGCCTGGGTGCTGGCGGTACAGGTGTTCGATCTGCCGTATGGACCACGGCCGACGTTGTTGATTGCGGGTGCCTTGTCGGGCTGCCTGATCGTTACGCTGACCGGCTGGCTGAGTTTGCGGCGCGTATTGAATTCGCCGCCGCGGGCGGTGCTGGCGGCCGGCTGACAAAGCACTCGGTTTTGGGTCGGTGCGTATGCGAGACTGACTCGTACTTATTCGTCGGAGACAATCAAATTCCATGACAGCGATCTCGCGATTCGTAAACGGCGGCCGGCCACTACTGCTGGCTCATGTATTCGTCACCGCGCGTACACAAGAAGCGATTGAATTTGAGGTGCTTGAAGTAAATGCTCTTTCACTACGCCGCGTTATAGGAGAAAAAAATTCTGACCTGCGACGGTGAAAAACCTTTCTGGGGAGAACTGGTGGAGTTAAAGCCATGCATACCAACGGCGAATGGGCTAAATCGATTGGCTGATCGTGAGGCGTTGAGAGGCACGATCAAAATCTACCCCGACAAATCAAATACATTGCAGTAACAACTGGATTCTCGAACGGAAGTTTTAACGCATACGATCTCGGCGCAATCCAGGGGGGAACTAAGATCAGAAGTAGACCTAAAAGCGAAAGCGGGTCGGGGACTACAACCCAAACTGCCGCGACACCTGACTAAAATCTTTCGCCTGCGGATGTGCGGCCGTGGGTTTGGCCTTGTCATCCCGTAACAATTGGCAAGTCTGCAAACCGGCTTCGCGTGCGGCGTCGAGTTCTTCGCCGATATCCGAGAGGAACAGCGTGCCAGCGCCGGGCATTTCGATGGCGCCAAGAATCGCAAGATAAGATTTCGCCTCGCGCTTGCCGCCGATATTCGTATCGAAATAGCCGGCGAACAGCGGCGTCAGATCGCCGCCATCGCTGTGGCCGAAAATGAGTTTCTGCGCGGCCACCGAGCCGGACGAATACACGTAGAGCTTCACGCCACGCGCATGCCAGCGGCGCAGAGATTCCGGCGTATCCGCATACACATGGCCGCGCAATTCGCCGGCGGCGTAGCCCTGCGCCCAGATCAGGCCTTGCAGGGTTTTCAGCGGCGTGGCCTTGCGGTCTTCATCGATCCAGCGTTCCAGCACGTCGGCGGCTCGATCCGGCGTTAACGCGCGCTGCTCCAGTTGCGCGACTTGCGCCAGCGATTGCGCAACCGCGGTATCGTGCGCATGCGCTTGCAGATACTCGCGCAGATGCGCTTTCGCGTACGGGAACAGGGATTGATGGACGAAGTCGATCGACGAGGTGGTGCCTTCGATATCCGTCACGATGGCTCTGATCGCGCTCACTTACATCATCGTCCCTGATGCGGCGTCCGGCCCGGCCATGCGTGGCCAGTCGCGTTCCGGCGTCGAGGCATGCTCGCCGAAAGCTCTGGAGCGCCCTTCGATATCCGTCACAATAGCTTTGATCATAGGGGTGCAATTCTAACGTCGATGAAAAGTGCAGGCAGTCTTACGTTTGCTGGCTTGATGCGTGCATCCGCGAGAGCATTCTTCGACTCGAATAAAACGCGCAGGCCGCCGCGCATTGGGGACTCAAGTCATTTTGCTGAATGAAATCTCGGAGCGATCGCTGACATTCAAGCCGCTCACCAGCCTGCAACTGCGCATCGTCTGGGCCAGCTGGATCGTTGGTGCGCTGGCGCGACTGCTGTATATCGATGTGGTGCATCCGGCGACGCTGTTCATTTTCAGCGACATGGCGGGTTATGTGGATCGCGCGCGCAACTTTTTCGGCGGCCGGCCGCAGACCATTGCCGATACGATTTATCCGCCCGGCGCGTCGATTTTCTTCGGCCTGCTGTACCAGCTCGACCCGGCCTGGAATCTGGCGCTGCTGGTGCAATGGCTGCTGTCGCTGGGGATCATGGGCCTCTTGTGGTCGCTGGCGCGGCGCTTGTACGGCAACGGTGTGGCGGTGGCGACACTCGCGCTGATCGCGCTGTATTTCCCCACGATCCACTATGCCGCGTTGTTCCTCGCCGAAAATCCGTTCACGTTTCTGCTGCTGCTGACGCTGCGCTTGTTCATCCAGGCGATCACCGTGCAACGGCGCTGGCAAGCGCTCGGCTGGGCGCTGCTGACGGGCCTGAGCGCGGGCGTCGCCTGCTCGTTCAAGACGACGATCCTGGGGCCGATTGCGATCACCGGGCTGCTATTCGCGGTGTATGCAATCAAGCACAAGCGTGCTTACTGGCTCGGCATCAGCACCGCTCTGCTGCTGGGAATCGCAGCGCTCATCACACCGATGAGCCTGCGCTGCACGCATCTCACCGAAGGCAAATTCTGCCTCGTCGCCACCAATGGCGCGATGAACATCCTGCAGGGCCATTACGGCGACAAGTTCATGTTCTATTGGCGCGACCGCGCGCGCAATTACTACTTCAATTTCGGCAGCCCGACGGCTTCGCTGCGCGGTTTCACCGATTCGGCGAGTCTCGATTTCGGCGCTTATGACTCGGCCAAAAACATGCAGCTGGTGCGCGACTATGTGTTCGAACATCCGGGTGCCGCGCTGCTGCAAAGCTTTCGCAATATGCTCGATCTGTTTTCCGGCATCACCATCTGGCCGCCGGCCACGCTGCTGCATCGTGATCTCGGCAAGACCTTCCAATTCATTTTCTGGTTTTCGATTCTGCCGCTGGCCGCTGCGCGCATTGTCTGGCGCTGGCGGTCGATGATGGACATGCGTGCCGAAAGCCTGCGTGAATGGCTGCTGTTCGCGCCGCTGCTGGGCCTGATGGCGCTCACCTTCATTGCCGAGGGGGAGGTGCGCTACCGCATTCCGTTCGATGGCTTGCTGATCATCCTCGCCGCGAAAAGTCTGCTGGATTTGCTGCGATGGCTGGCGTCATTTCGCAACGACCGGAGGCCACAATCTGCGAAAACTCCGGCGAGGCTCTACCCTTCTGCTTTCACCGTCAACGAAAGCGTTTGATGAATCAAGAACCCGCTAGTCGATCCGCTGGGCAATTCACCGGGCAATCCACCGCGCTTGCCGGCGGTGCAGCGGCACCCGAGGTGAGTTTGGTGATCCCGATGCACAACGAGGCTGCGGGGCTGGATCATCTGTTTGCGACGCTGCTGCCGATCATCCGCAGCGCGGCGAAAAGTTTCGAGATCGTCGTCGTCAACGATGGCAGTTTCGACGACACGCTGCAAAAACTGTTGAGCCTGCAAGCGCAAGTACCGCAGTTGCGGGTGATCGATCTGTCGCGCAATTTCGGCAAGGAAGCCGCGCTCACCGCGGGCCTGCGGCTGTGCCGCGGTGACTGCGCAATTACGCTGGATGCCGACCTGCAAGACCCGCCGGAACTGATCGTCGAAATGATCGCGCGCTGGCATGAAGGTTATGAAACCGTGGTCGCCGTACATGCCGAACGCGAGACTGATCCTTACATGCGGCGACAGCTTTCGCGCGGTTTTTACCGGCTGCTGAATGCGGTTTCGGAGATGCGCTTCGTGCCGCACGCGGGCGATTTCCGCCTGCTGGATCGCGCCGTGGTCGAAGCCTTCCTGTCGCTGCCCGAACGCACCCGTTTCAATAAAGGCCTGTTCGCGTGGATCGGCTTCCGTCATTACCTCATCCGTCATCAGCGCCCCCCGCGCGCCGCCGGCAAGAGCACGTTCAATACGCGGCGACTGCTGCATCTGGCGGCGGATGCGATCACGTCGTTCAGCCTGTTTCCGCTGCGACTGTGGATGTACGTCGGCACCTCGATTTCGCTGTTCGCATTTGTCTACGGCAGCTTCATCATCATCCGCACCATCGTGCGCGGTTCGGACGTGCCGGGTTATGCCTCGCTGATCGTCGCGGTGATGTTTCTCGGCGGTATCAACATCTTCAGCGTCGGCGTGCTCGGCGCTTATGTCGGCCGCATTTTTCTGGAATCGAAACAGCGGCCGCTGTATGTGGTGCGGCGCGCGCATGAACCGCAAGCGCTGGCACAAACCATTGCCGAGGATGCGAATCCGTAATGAATCTACGGCGACGCTTGCACCCGTTGTTGCCGGAGTTGCTGCGCTTCGGCATCGTCGGTTTGGTGGCCACCGCAACGCATGCGGCGGTATACGGCTACCTGGTGAGCCGGACTTCCGTGGCACCGCTTGCAGCGAATCCGGTGGCGTTCGCGCTGGCGTTTCTGGTGTCATTCTTCGGCCATCGGGACTGGACCTTCGCGCATCAGGCCGCGAAAGGCGCGCTGCCGAAATTTCTCGCCACCGCGCTGCTCGGCTTTTGCAGCAATCAATTCATCACCTGGCTGGTGGTGGATCAATTCCATCTGCCGGCGCTCGATGTGATTTACGGCATCTTTCTGGTCACGCCGATTCTGGTTTTCATCTGCAGCAAATACTGGGCGTTCGCAGCACCACGCCAACTGCTCGAAATTCTGGAAGACGAATTGATTCCGCATGCGCAGTCGTTGCAGCTAGCTGAATCTACAGGCCCCCGGACGAATTCGCCAAATTCCAGCGTGAGCCCGAAAATTATTGATCGTATTGCCGGCCGCGCGCGCGATCTGGGTGGTTTCAGCGTGCGTCGCGTGCTGCCGATCGGCCATCGAAAACTGGTTGGCCCATTCATATTTTTCGACGAAATGGGGCCGGTAAACTTCGCACCCGGTACCGGTATGGATGTGCGGCCGCATCCGCATATCGGGCTGGCGACGGTGACGTACCTGTTCACTGGCCGCATGCATCATCGGGACAGCCTCGGCACCGTGCAGGCGATCGAACCCGGTGCGGTGAACTGGATGACGGCCGGCCGCGGCATCGTTCATTCCGAACGCAGCACGCCGCAGGATCGCGCCGACGGCATTGCGATGCATGGCATTCAATCCTGGGTGGCGTTGCCGCGCGAGTGCGAAGAATGCGCGCCGAGCTTCGTGCATCATCCGGCCGATGCCTTGCCGCGGGTCGAACTGCCCGGTGCGCAGCTGCGCATCATCGCCGGCCATGCGTTCGGCGCGCAGTCACCCGTGATCACGGCTTCGCCGACGTTTTATGTCGAGGCTTTGTGCGAGCATGGTGCGATGATCAAGGTGCCGAACGACTATGCCGAGCGTGCGATTTATCCGGTCGATCAGCCGATCGAAATCGATGGCGAAACGCATTCGCCCGGCAGCCTGATGGTCCTTGCCGCTGATGCCGACGTGACATTTTCCGCGCCGCAAGGCGGCCGTGTGATGTTGCTCGGCGGCGCCAAGCTCGACGGCGAGCGATACATCGACTGGAACTTCGTTTCGTCGCGGCCGGAGCGTATCGAACAGGCCAAAGCCGACTGGGCCGCGCAGCGTTTCGCGCCGGTGCCGGGCGAAACCGAATTCATTCCACTACCGGTGCAACGCGCATGAAAATGCGATTCCAGGCGGCGGCGAAATATCATCAAAACGGCGGCATGTTGAGCCTGTTATTGACGCTGCTGGCGATCGGCGCGATCGCTTATTTCATGCTGAAATCCGGCACCGGCGTGCATACCGATACCGGCAATGCGGTGAACTGCGAGCCGCGCATCGCCGCACTGGTGCGCAACACCGGCGGCGTGGGCCCGGCGGCACAGGCGGCTTATGACCAGCTGCCGGAAGAGTGCCGCAAACTGCTGCCGAATCCGGCTTCGCTGGCGCCGTCGCCGGAACGTGTGTCGGATAATTGAGCGCTGCAAAAGCTGCGTGCGTGACCTTCGTGCATTCCCCAATCAACGCAGAATTTCGCGGCGATCAGGCCAACATTGTTTCAAGCGGTGATGGCGTAACCGCCTCGCGCGACGCGCAGAAAAAAGCTTCAGCGCCCGGCCTGCGCTTCCAGTTTTTCCCACTGCGCGTAAACCGCACCGAGTTCCACGGTGATGCCGCTCAAGCGTGTCTGCGCCGCCAGCGCCGCCGGTTTGTCTTTTGCGTAAAGGCTGCCATCACTTAACGCAGCCGATAACTTCGCCTGCTCGGCTTCGAGCGTTTCGATCTGTGCCGTCAGCGCCTCCAGCGCGCGCTTGTCCTTATAACTGAGCTTGCTCACCGGTGCGGCGGTGGCCTGCGTTTGCGGAATCGACTTCGCGGTGATGGGTGCTGCGCCGGTCGTCGACGGCTCGCGCCGTTGCCGCAGCCAGTCGGTATAACCGCCGACGTAATCGCCGATGCGGCCATTGCCTTCGTAAACGAAAGAGCGCGTCACCACGTTGTCGATGAACTCACGATCGTGGCTCACCATCAGCACCGTGCCGGCGTAATCCACCAGCAGTTCTTCGAGCAAGTCGAGCGTTTCGACATCGAGATCGTTGGTCGGCTCGTCGAGCACCAGCAGATTGGAAGGCATTGCAAACAATCGCGCCAGCAGCAGACGCGCGCGTTCGCCGCCGCTGAGCGCGCGCGCGGGCGAACGTGCGCGATCCGGCGTGAACAGGAAGTTCTGCAGGTAGCTCATCACATGCATGCGCTTGCCATCGATCTCGACGAATTCCTTGCCGTCGCCGATGTTCTCGAACACGGGTTTATCGTCGTCGAGCTGCGCGCGCAGTTGATCGAAATATGCCACCTGCAAATTGGTGCCGAGCTTCATTTCGCCGGAGTCCGGCTGCAATTTTCCGAGCAGCAGATTCAGCAGCGTGGTCTTGCCCGCGCCGTTCGGTCCGATGATGCCGATCTTGTCGCCGCGAATCACGGTGGCCGAAAACTCGCGCACGATCGTGCGTTCACCGCGCGCGAAGCTGATCTTCTTGGCTTCGGCGACCAGCTTGCCGGAACGCTCCGCTTCCTGCATCACCAGCTTGGCTTCACCCGGCAGATTGCGGCGCGCGGCAAATTCGGCGCGAAGTTTTTTCAAGCGCTCGACACGGCCCTGATCGCGCGTGCGCCGCGCCTGAATGCCTTTGCGAATCCACACTTCTTCCTGCGCCAGTTTCTTGTCGAACAGCGCCGCGCTTTGCGCTTCGGTGCGCAGCGCTTCTTCCTTCAACGCGAGATATTGATCGTAAGTTCCAGGCCAGCTTTTCAGATTGCCGCGATCGAGTTCGATGATGCGCGTCGCCAGCCGGCGCAGGAACGCGCGGTCGTGCGTGACGAATAACAGCGTGCCGGACCACGATTGCAGGAATTCTTCGAGCCACGCGATCGATTCGATATCCAGATGATTGGTCGGCTCGTCCAGCAGCAGCAAATCCGGCTCGGCGACGATCGCCTGCGCCAGCAGCACGCGCCGCTTCAAACCGCCGGAGAGCCCGGCAAATTCGGCATCTTCCTGCAATTGCAGGCGCGTGATGACGGCGGCAACGCGGCTATCCAGCGTCCAGCCATCGTGCGCTTCAAACGCGGTCTGCACGCGGCCGAGCGCATCCATGTTGTCCGGATCGTGCGCCAGCAGATGATGATATTGCGCAAGCAAACGGCCGGCTTCGCCGAGGCCCGCGGCGACCACGTCGAACACGCTGCCGGCGATATTTTTCGGCACATCCTGCGCGAGTTGCGCCACACGCAAACCCTGCGTGCGGATGATCTCGCCGCTATCCGCCTTTTGCTCGCCGGCGATCAGTTTCATCAGCGTCGATTTCCCCGCGCCGTTGCGGCCCACCAGACACAGCCGTTCGCCGCGATCGAGCGTGATATTGACCTGGTCGAGCAGCACCGTGCTGCCCATCGCCAGGCTCAGGTTTTTCAGACTCAGCAGCATCGATCGGGTTTCTGGAACAGGAACAAAGCAGGCGATTCGCGGGCGCGCATTGTAGACCGGCGGCTGCGCGGATGGTCGATTTCAGTCGATGAACCGTCGATGGATAGTCGATAAATCGTGCGCTCGAAGCCGCGGCGCTTCGCAGCGAAGACAAAGCTTGAGCGTTCTGCGATCCGAATTCAGCATCAACGCTTGAATATCTTCAAAGCCTAAGCAAAGGCTCCGAACTTACTTCCCGCACGGCGCACATCGGCTTAGCCTACGCAGGCCTGAAGAATCTTCCGAACCTCTACAAAAATTGTGGACTGACGATGAGCCTTCAATTGCGGCGAGCGTGTACGAAAGAGTGAATGAAATGACGACTAACGAATTGCTGGATTGGCGCGGCCCCGTGCTGGTGGTGCCGGGCTTGGGCGGTAGCGGCGAACGCCATTGGCAGAGCCTGTGGCAGCGCCGCTACACCGATTTCCGCCGTGTGCAGCAGAGCGACTGGCACACGCCCGATCTCGATCGCTGGGCGCGCAGCATCGTCGAAGCCGCGGTGACGCTCGATGAGCCCGCGCTGGTAATCGCGCACAGCTTCGGCTGCCTCGCCACCGTGCGCGCGGAAATTTTCCAGTCCGGCCTGATCGCCGGCGCGCTGCTGGTCGCACCCGCCGATCCCGCACGCTTCAACGTGGAAGCGCAATTGCAAACGCAGCTGCAATTCCCGACCAGCGTGATCGCCAGCCGCAACGACCCGTGGATTGCACTTTCTAGCGCGCGCCGCTGGGCCGCACGCTGGGGCAGCGATTTCATCGACCTCGGCGAAGCCGGCCACATCAACGCCGACTCCGGCTTCGGCGAATGGCCCAGCGGCCTCGATCACCTGGACTGGCTTTGTCGCCGCGTGAATCGTTATGCGTTGCAGGTAAGTCATGGCAACCTAGCCTCGCATTCTCTTACTGCGACGGCGGTTTGAAGACCGGCAGTTCCTGGTTAGTTTCTTAGCTTTGGGTCGTTCAAGAGGGCCCGCTGGGATTTGAGCAGCGCATCTTGCGCTGACCGCTTTCCCGACAAGGAAAAATCCTTCAGCAGTTCACCGGTGTCGGCATGGCCCTTTCCGTTCACAGAATCGTTGGTAACTGGAACTCCGCTCGCCGTACTGACGTTGCAAGACAACTGAAAACTGAAGTCCGTGGGCATCCAAGTGACGAGACCGGAGGAGGACGAGTTAGTGCTAAAAGTAGGCACAATGATGTAGCTCAATTGCCCCTTGCCCAGAGCCTCCGCATCATTCGCCGAATTAAGCACGGTTACGTTCGAGAAAACAGTGGATAACATCTTGTAAAACGCGGTTTCCGTATCGGCATACGGATGGTAGTTGACTTTATCGCCACCACCACCGGGCGTTGTTACTTCAAGCGCGCGCTTGTCGGCGGAGATGTAATAACCCACATTCTTTTTGATGGGCTGCGTTGATGGCTCGGGCACTATCTGTGAAATGTCGGGGCTGATCACCAAAGGATGCGCGCAGGCAGAAATCAAACCGGTCGACGTTAGAACACTTGCGAGAATCAGGCTACGCATGAATGTGGCGCTCATTTGAGCGTCTTCAGAAAGGATTGATCATCGAATAGCTTCGACAATAGCGTTTGCACTAGTTTTGGATATTGCTGTTGCGCGCGCGGGATAGCGACGTTCCCCATAAAGGAAGAGTCCCATTTAATTCCCGCTGACTTGATCTGGTCGTATTGAGTCACGCCAGCGTTGGTGACGATAAATCGCGCTTTGATACGGCCTGTACCGGTTGAAAAGCCGCTCGCGTCGAGATCATTTTCCAAGAGGACGCCGGTAACCTCGACCTTTGAAGTCGGGGACAGCTTGCCGGCCAGATCGAGTTCTTGTTTCAAGGACTCGGCCAAATACTGTCCGTACGAATTTGCATACGGAGAACTTAGCGATGAACCACGCAAGGAAATCGTCGACTCCTTACTCGCCGTAAATTGACCGACCTTGACGCTGTTTACGCCAGCGTCCTTTAGCTTTTGAACATTTGAAAGGTTAGAGGTGTACTGAGGCGCACCAAAGAACAGGCTGAATTAATGAGCGCGCCGAACACGACGAAAATAAAAATACTGATGCGGTGCATTTCGAATCCCCCAAATTATTGTTTAGATTTATGTCGCACTTCCTGAGTGCTGCAGCCACTGTACGACTGGATGTTTTTTTCTTCAAGATTAAACCCGGGATCCGTCAAACAGAGCTTTTAGTCAGGGCTCGCTCATAAAAGCGTAAAATTCCGCGCTCATTTCGTCGTACCGCTCCAACGACAAGTCCCAACGCGGACTTCTCGAACGCTGGCCCGCACATTGGCAGACTCCCAAGTTCGCCTCGCGCACTGCTTGCGAAGCGCTAACTCATCCAAAGGTGTTGCCATGTCTGCCGATATTTCCACGACCCATAATGCCGCCAGCGATGGCGTGACGTTCCGCGATCTCGCGCTCGGCGCGCCGGTTCTGAAAGCGCTCGAATCCGTCGGCTACGAAACGCCTTCGCCGATTCAGGCAGCGACGATTCCGCATCTGCTTGGTGGGCGCGATGTGCTGGGTCAGGCGCAGACCGGCACCGGTAAAACGGCTGCGTTTGCGCTGCCGATTCTGTCGCAGGTCGATCTCCACGCCAAGCTGCCGCAGGCGCTGGTGCTCGCACCCACGCGCGAACTGGCGATCCAGGTGGCCGAGGCTTTCCAGAAATATGCGGCGAATCTGCCGGGTTTTCATGTGCTGCCGATTTATGGCGGCCAGAGTTACGAACCGCAGTTGAAGGCGCTGCGCCGCGGCGTGCATGTGGTGGTCGGCACACCCGGCCGCGTGCTGGATCACATGAAACGCGGCACCTTGAACCTGAGCGCGCTCAAATGTCTGGTGCTCGATGAAGCCGACGAAATGCTGCGCATGGGCTTTATCGATGACGTGGAATTCGTGCTGAAGGAAACGCCGCCGACGCGGCAAGTGGCGCTGTTTTCGGCGACGATGCCGTCGCAGATTCGCCGCATCGCGCAGACCTATCTGCACGATCCGGCAGAAGTGACGATCCGCAGCAAAACGACGACGGCGACGAACATCCGCCAGCGTTACTGGCTGGTCAGCGGCGTTAACAAATTAGATGCGCTCACGCGCATCCTGGAAGCCGAGGATTTCGATGGGCTGCTGATTTTCGCGCGCACCAAGGCCGCCACGCAGGAACTGGCGGAGAAGCTCGAAGCACGCGGTTTTGCCGCCGCAGCCTTGAATGGCGACATGGAACAGAAGGCACGCGAACGCACGGTTGCGCGCTTGAAGAATGGCGATCTCGATATCGTCGTGGCCACCGACATCGCCGCGCGCGGGCTCGACGTGGAGCGCATCAGCCACGTCGTCAATTACGATATTCCGACCGATACCGAAAGCTATGTGCATCGCATCGGCCGCACCGGTCGCGCGGGTCGCAGCGGCGAAGCGATCCTGTTCATAGCCCCGCGCGAACGGCACCTGCTGAAGGCGATCGAACGCGCCACGCGACAGAACATTTCCGCGATGGAATTGCCGAGCGTGGCGGCGGTGAACGACCAGCGTATCGCGCGTTTCAAGACGAAAATCGCCGAGGCACTAACTGCGGGCGGCCTCGATCCGTTCCGCAGTTTGATCGAAGACTACGAGCGCGAACACAACGTGCCCGCGATCGAAATCGCCGCCGCACTCGCGCGCATGGCGCAGGGCGATACGCCGCTGTTGATGGCGGATGCGAATGCCAATCGTGAGCGCGGCTACAGCGTACCCGCAGCGCCAACGACCCGCTCAGAGCGCCCGGCGGCAAGGCCGGTTTCGTCGCAGGCGTCGGCGCATCCGGCTGCGCATCCGGTAGATAAACCTGCGCCGCGCGCGGCCAGATTGCCTTACGAACAAAGCGCATCGAGCACGAATCCGGAACCTGCGGCGCGCGCAGAACCAATCGAACACAGCCCGCGGCCGGAACGTACTGAACGCATCGAACGGCCCGCGCGTGCGGAGTTCGTCGCGCCGCCGACCGAGCGGCCGAAAGGCCCGGAACCGATCCGCGAAGTGCTGCGCAAAGCTCGCACGCCGCGCATGCCCGGCGAAGAAGATGTGCCGAAGGAAACTTTCCGGCTCGAAGTCGGCGAACAGCATGGCGTGAAGCCGGCGAACATCGTCGGCGCGATTGCGAACGAGGCCGGTGTCGATGCGAATTTCATCGGCCGCATCGATATTCGTGCGGACTACAGCCTGGTCGATTTACCGATGGGCATGCCGAAGCAGATTTTTCGGGATCTGCAAAAAGTCTGGGTGTGCGGCCAGCAATTGAAGCTGAGTCGCGCCGGTGCGGACACTGCGCCACATTCCGCGCCGCGTCCGAAATTTGTAAAGCCGGCAAAACCGGCCAAACCGTCAGGCAAATTCAATAAGCCTCGGCGTGATTTTTGAGTTTGCTTGGACCCGCGTTTTCAGCGTAGTCATTAGAGGTTGGCGATTCAACAGCGCTGAATCAATTGTGCCGCAATTCAATCGAAGCTGACCAGCATCGCGCTCGCCGGCGACACCGTAATGTATGCCGAGCCGCCATCCACCACTTGCGGCTCCGCCTGTGGATGCCAGTGCGCATTGGCATCCACAGCATTTCCGCCGAGCGTTACGCCATCGCTGCGCCAGATACTCGAAGCTTGCAGACGCAGCGCGGATGCCTGCTGAAAAGGCTGCTCGGCGCTGACCTGCACGTCGATCGCCAGCGCGGCACTTTCGTTGACGAGCAGCAGCTTGAACTTGCCGTCGTCGTCCATCAGTCCATGCGCGTGCAGCAGCGGATTATGGCTCTGCGTTTCGGCTTCGACGAACGTCGTCGCGGCGGCCTGCGCGAACAGCAGCATCGCGTAATACAGCGGCCGCGGAATCCATTCACCGCTTTTTTTATCGCGCGCGATCGGCGTGTACGGGCCGCCGGTTCCACCGTGAAAATTTATACCGCTGATCCTGTCGCGGCACGACTCGAACAACAGTTGCGTCGCCCACAGCGCGGCACCCAGCGTATTGCTCACGTTCTCCTTGCCGCCGTTGTAAACCGAATTCGATTCGGTGATCCGCAAGGGTTTTCCACGCGCGGCATTACTGAGTGCAACCGCTCTTAAACGCTGATAATGCTCGCGTTCAGACAGGAATAATGTGGAGACGCCGATATCCGGATCGTTCGCCGGGCCGGCCGCATAGTAGTGATCGGAAACGAATTTCACCTCGTCGCCACAAGCACTCGTAAACGCCTCGATCCACTCCGGGCGATACGCCACATCCGGCCCGGCCAGTGGCGCGTTTGGAGTCTGAGCGCGAATCACCTGCGCATAACGGCGCCATTCGGCGATGTATTTATCGGCCGTATATTTATCCGTGCGCAAACCGTTCCGATAGTACAAATCCGGCTCGTTGCCGATCTGCAAAGCTTCGAGCCGATCGCCGAGACGCTGTACCAGATACGCCGCTTCATCCGCCGCCCGTTCGGGCTCGCCGTGGCCGAGGTTGAGGCCATAAATCACACGCCAGCCGCAGGCCTCGACAAAACCGGCCAGCCGATCGATATCCGCCGGTGTAATCGCATTCCTGAACGGCTTGGCGAGCGCGGTCGGCTGCCGCTGCCAGACGCAGAACTCGCTGGAGTTGCCGCCGAAACGCAAAGAACCATCCGGCGCCAGCTGTCGCAGCAGCGCGATCAGCGACATGTTCCCCGCGTGGAAAACGCTCGCATCTGCCAGCAATGAAGATTCAAAACTCAGGCCCAGAAACGAGCTTTGCAGACGCGGACCGCGCGGCGTTTTATTCAGTCGCACGGCGGCCGTCGTGCGCTGCGCCAGCGTAATGCGCGGCGCGCGACTGCACGCCGCGAGGCCGCCAGCACCGAGGCCGATCAAGACCTCGCGGCGCTTCATGAAAAGACTCGGCGCGAACAGATGCGCACTGGCGGCAACGGGTGTTTCATCGGAACAAGAATTTCAGGGGATTTGATTATCAAACATCCGGATTACATCCAGCCAAATAATGGAAAGTGCTTGACGGGCATGGGCTGAAAAGTCCGGATCATTTACAGCGGAATCCCGCACTCGCTTAAAGTAAGCGCACGCAGTTTGTTTATCGCGCGCCCGCAAGGAGAACATCGATGATCGTCGTCACCAGCGAACAGATTGCCGGGTATCGAATCAGCCAGACACTCGGTCAGGTTTTCGGCGTGGTGGTGCGCAGCCGCGGCATCGGCGGCAATTTGATGGCGGGCCTGCGCTCGCTGATCGGCGGCGAGATTCATGAATATACGCAGATGCTCGAAGAAGCGCGGCGCCATGCTATCGACCGGCTGGTGGCCAATGCCTCGGCGATGGGCGCGAACGGAATCGTGATGATGCGTTTCGATTCCGCCGAAATCGCCCAGACCATGAGTGAGATCGTCGCCTATGGCACGGCGGTGGTGATCGAACCTGCGCGCTGAAAATGCTGCGCAAAGTGTTGTTGACGATCGGCTTAGCGCTGCTGTTGATCGCTGCGGCAATGACCGCTCGCGGCAACGCGCCTGCCGCACTTTGGTGTGGCGTCAATGGCGCAGTGATCACGCTCGGCATCGTCTTCGAGCGCTGGCAATATCGCCGCTCGCACGCGCACAAACCAGGAGCCGGCTGGCAGCTCACCGGCGAGCGTTTCGTCGATCCGGGCAGCGGCGCAATGACGGAAGTCTGGTTCGAGCCGAAAACCGGCGAGCGGCGTTATGTGGAAATCGCACGCCGCTGAAAGCGCTGTTTCGCCGATCGAAGACCGAACAACCCAGTTTCGATCCGATCAATCGGGTGGGCTCAATCAACCACGCTGACCGCCGCCGCTGCTCGCCGCGCCTTGGCGCGCGCTTCTTCGACCGAATCGCCCAGCGCGAGCGCCACACCCATGCGGCGCTTGCCGCTGATTTCGGGTTTTCCGAACAGGCGCAGCATCGTGTCGGTTTGTTCGAGAGCGGCGTGGATGTCAGCAAATACAGGCGCTTTTCGGTCGCCTTCGCACAGAATCGCGCAGGAAGCCGCGGCGCCGCGGCTGCGGATGTTTGGAATCGGCAAACCTAAAATCGCGCGTGCATGCAGCGCAAATTGCGGTAAGTCCTGCGAGATCAGCGTGACCAGGCCGGTATCGTGCGGGCGCGGGCTGACTTCGCTGAAAATCACTTCTTCTCCCTTGACGAACAACTCCACGCCGAAAAGTCCGCGGCCGCCGAGGTTGGCGGTGATTTTTTCTGCGATCGCCTCGGCCTTTTTCAGCGCGCCCGCAGACATCGGTTGCGGCTGCCAGGATTCACGATAGTCGCCATCGATCTGCAAATGGCCAATCGGCGTGCAGAAACTGGTTTTCGTGGCACCGCTGGCATCGAGATGGCGCACGGTAAGCAGTGTGATTTCGTAATCGAACGGCACGAAGCCTTCAACGATTACGCGGCCCGCGCCGGCACGCCCGCCGGCTTGCGCGTAATCCCAGGCGCGCGTCACCTCGACTTCGCTTCGGATCACGCTCTGGCCTTTGCCCGAACTCGACATCAGCGGCTTTACCACGCAGGGAATGCCGAGCACTTTTACCGCTGCGCGATAATCCGTTTCGTTGTCGGCGAAGCGATACGGCGAAGTTGGCAGGCCGAGCTGTTCGGCGGCGAGGCAGCGAATGCCTTCACGATCCATCGTCAAACGCGCCGCGCGCGCGGTCGGGATTACCGTATGACCCTCAGCTTCGAGTTCGAGCAGCGTGGCCGTGTGTATCGCCTCGATCTCGGGAACGATGTAATGCGGTTTTTCCAGTTCGATCACGCGGCGCAGCGCGGCGCCATCCAGCATTTTGATCACATGGCTGCGATGCGCCACCTGCATCGCCGGCGCATCGGCGTAGCGATCCACCGCGATGGTTTCCACACCCAGGCGCTGCAATTCGATGACGACTTCCTTGCCGAGTTCGCCGGAGCCGAGCAGCAGCACGCGCGTGGCATTCGGAGAAAGCGGAGTGCCGAGTGTGGTCATGCAAAAAATCCTGATGCGGCGAGTGGCGGATGCAGCGGATAATACTGCGCACGCTTGTGTTACGCGGTAACGCGAGCGCGAAGCAAGCCCATTGCAGACAATGATCGCAGACCACTCCAGGAACCCGCCCAAAGACGCATGACTCGCCGCACTAAAATTCTCGCCACGCTCGGGCCCGCCACCGATGATCCTGCCGTGCTGCGGCGCATGCTGCGGGCCGGTGTGGATGTAGTGCGGCTGAACTACTCGCATGGCGCCGCGGCAGACCACGCGCGACGCGCCGACAGCGTGCGCACGATCGCGCTCGAACTCGGCGTGGATATCGGTGTGCTGGCGGATCTGCAAGGCCCGAAAATCCGCATCGAAAGCTTCGCCAAAGGGCCGGTGGAACTGCTTGAAGATCAGCCCTTCGCACTCGATACCGCGATGGGCGTGAATGCCGGCGACGCACATGCTGTGGGTTGCGCTTACGAACATCTGCCGCGCGATGTGGAAGCGGGCGACATCCTGCTGCTGAACGATGGCGCGATCACGCTACGCGTGGAAAAAGTCGCCGGCACGCGCATCGAAACGATCGTGCTGCTCGGCGGAATTCTGTCGAATCGCAAGGGCATCAACAAACAGGGCGGCGGACTTTCCGCGGCCGCGCTCACCGATAAGGACCGCGAGGATTTGCGCCATGCGGTGAGTATCGGTGTCGATTTCATCGCCGTGTCTTTTCCGCGTTCGGCCGACGACATGAACGAAGCGCGTGCATTGATGATTGCCGCTGGCGGCAGCGCCGCGCTGGTCGCCAAGATCGAGCGCGCCGAAGCCTTGCCGGCGCTGGGGAGCATCATCGAAGCGAGCGATGTGGTGATGGTGGCGCGTGGCGATCTCGGCGTGGAAATCGGCGACGCCGAATTGCCCGGCTGGCAGAAAGTCATCATCGCGCAGGCGCGCGAGGCCAACCGCATGGTTATCACCGCAACACAGATGATGGAGTCGATGATCGTCAATCCGCTGCCGACGCGCGCCGAAGTTTCGGATGTCGCCAACGCGGTGATGGACGGCACCGATGCGGTGATGCTGTCGGCCGAAACCGCCAGCGGCAAATGGCCGGTGAAAACGGTCGAGGCGATGGCGCGTGTTTGTGTGGCCGCCGAAAATGCCGCGCCGCGCAGCCGCGACGACAGCCGTCTGGAAACGCATTTCGAGCGCGTCGACGAAGCCGTCGGCATGGCCACCGCGTGGACCGCGCGGCACATGCACGCCACCGCGATCGTCGCACTCACCGAATCCGGCAACACGGCGCTGATGATGGCGCGCTCGGAAACGCAGATTCCGATTTATGCCTTGACCATTCACGAGCGCACGCGTCGCAAGATGGCGATGTGCCGCGGCGTTTATCCGATCGCATTTCAGGCGGCGCAACCGGATTCGCTTTCGATCATCAAACAGGCGATCGAAAGCCTCAAGTATCGCGGCGTTATCAAGCCCGGCGATCGCGTGCTCGTCACCAAAGGCGATGCCGACGGCAAGGACAGCACCGGCGGTACCAACTCGATGAAGATCGTCACGGTCAGTTGAAGCGCTCATACGAACTGCGATAAGCACGACGATGTTCTGAGCAGAAATTTCCGCGCGAATCTTCAACGAAATTGTTCAAACGCGGATGCGCCGATCGGAGACTGCGATGCAAAAGTCGTCGGAAAATTTCCTCGTCATCGGACATCGCGGTGCGCGCGGGCATGCACCGGAAAATACGCTGCTGGCGATCGAGCGCGGAATTGCGCTGGGCGCGCATGCGGTGGAATTCGATGTACAACTGCATCCGAGTGGCGCGCTGCTTTTGCTACACGATTTAACGCTGCAACGCACCACCAATGGCCGCGGCGCGCTGCGCGGTTGCAGCTATGAAACCCTGCGAGCACTCGATGCCGGCGAAGGCGAAAAAATCCCGACGCTGGACGAAGCACTCGAACTGATCGCGCAGCGCGTGATCGTCAATGTCGAATTGAAAACCTCGGAGGGCACCGCCGCTGCGGTTGCCGCGGTGCTGCGCCGTTTCATCGGCAAAGGCTGGCCGGCGCAGCGCTTTCTGGTGTCGTCTTTTGATCTGCCGGAGCTGCGCCAATTCAAGCGGATCGCGCCGGAGATTCCGGTCGGCGCGCTGCTCGGCGGCGTGCCGCTCGATCTGGCCGCCTGCGCCACCGAACTAGAGGCGGTTTCGCTGAACATCAGTGCTGAATTTCTCGATGCGCAATTGATCGCCGATGCGAAAGCGCGCGGGCTTAAAATCTACGTCTACACCGTCAACGAAAGTACGGAAATTGCTGCGCTGCGGGCGCTCGGCATCGATGGCGTGTTCACCGATTTTCCCGATCGCGCTGTGGCGATCTAAGCCCGTTTAGGCGAGGCGCGCAGCGGTTGAAAGCCGGCCTGAATAACCGCAGATTCATCATGCCGATCAACATTCAATGGAAGCTGTCTTCGCAGCAAACCTGCACGCAGCATTCGGGATTGCTATCTTTGAACCCCGCATTGCGCCTTTATCGGCACACTTAGGAACGAAATGACTGAACCTGCCATCGCGCTCTACACCGCTGCCACGCCGAACGGCCACAAGGCTTCGATCATGCTCGAAGAGCTGGGGTTGCCTTACGAATTGCACGCCATCGATCTCGGCAGCGGCGCGCAGAAAAAGCCGGAGTATTTGCGGCTCAATCCGAACGGCCGCATTCCGACGATCGTCGATCGTGAAGTGGATGCGGCGAACGGCAGCTTCGCGGTCTTCGAGTCCGGCGCCATCCTGATTTATCTCGCCGAAAAATATGGCCGGCTACTGCCGAAGGATGTGCAAGGCCGCTCGGAAGTGATGCAGTGGCTGATGTTCCAGATGGGCGGACTGGGGCCGATGCAAGGGCAGGCGAATGTGTTCTTCCGTTACTGGCACGAGAAATATCAGCCGGCGATCGATCGGTATCAAAACGAAACCAAACGGCTCTATCGCGTGCTCGATGCGCGGCTCGCCGATCGGGACTATCTGTGCGGTGAATATTCGATTGCGGATATCGCGCATTTTCCCTGGGTGAACGTACACGCCTGGGCCGGAGTTGCGATCGACGATTTGCCGAACCTGAGCGCCTGGCATCAACGCATCCTCGCGCGGCCCGCGGTGCAGCGCGGGTTGGAAGTGCCGGGCAAGCGCGCCGCCGGCGACAAGATCGTGCAGGCGGCGCAAACCATGCTGGTGCGCTGAGCTTTTCAGCGATGACGGTGCCGATCACTTCACTGCTGCAACCGCTCGGCGGCCTGCTCAGAGGCCTGCGCGCCGGCACCGATCGCCTGCTCAGCAACGATCCGGCGATCGCCACGATTCCGCTGCGCCTGCGGCTCGTCAGCCCGGCGTTTGAAGACGGTGGCGTGATTCCATCGCCATACTGCGGCGAGCGGGTCGATCGCTCACCGCCGCTGGTCTGGAGCGGCGTGCCCGCACAAACTCAAAGCCTCGCACTGGTGATGGAAGACGCCGATATTCCCTGGCTGCGGCCGTTGCTGCATGTGATGGTTTTCGGCATCGCGCCGCGCGTGCGCATGCTGCCCGAAGGCGCACTGTCGCGGCAGGCGCCAGCGGACGCACCGGCGCTGGTGTTCGGCTACAACGGCCTCGGCCAGCGCCGTTATCTTGCGCCTGCGGCGCTGCCGGGCCACGGCGCGCATCGCTATTACTTTCAATTATTGGCGCTCGATCTGCCGCTGGGATTTCGCTGTCCGGTGCGCCGGCGTGAAGCGCTCGCAGCGATCAAGGGCCATGTGCTCGCGCGCGGAATCTTGATGGGAACGATGCAGCGCTGAGGCGCGAACATTCGTATTCGTCCATCGCCGTCAGTGTTAGCCTGTTCGCTGTCACGATTCTGTCATTGCAGATGACTCTACTAGCCGCTCCAAAATCCAACTAGGCGCGTTTCGCCGCCTGATTCTCATGCCCGATCTTTCACAGCCTATCGCCGAGACCACGCCCGTTGCGGTAGCGCCCAGTTTTTTCAACCGCGAGCTGTCGCTGCTCGCATTCAATCATCGCGTGCTGGAACAGGCCAAGGATGAATCGGTGCCGCTGCTGGAGCGGCTCAAGTTCCTGTGCATCTCGTGCTCGAACCTCGACGAGTTCTTCGAGATTCGCGTGGCTTCCATCAAGCAGATGGTGAAGCTCGGCACGCAGCCGCCGGGCGGTGAAAACATGACGGCGGTGGAATTGCTTGGTGCCGTCGGCAGCGGCGCGCATGCGCTGGTGGAAGAGCAATATCGCGTGCTCAATGAGGTCATGATTCCCGCGTTGGAACGCGAAAAAATCCGCTTCGTGCGGCGTCAGGAATGGACGCCGGAGCAGGATGCCTGGCTGTCGAGTTATTTCCAGAATGAACTGCTGCCGGTGCTGTCGCCGCTCGGTCTCGATCCGGCGCATCCGTTTCCGCGCATCCTGAATAAATCGCTGAACTTCATCGTCTCCTTATCCGGCAAGGATGCGTTCGGCCGCAACATTGCTTATGCCGTGGTGCAGGCGCCACGCGCCTTGCCGCGCCTGATTCAATTGCCGCGCGATGTGCCCGGCACCGGGCCCTACGATTTCGTGTTTTTATCGAGTGTGATCCACGCTTATGCCGACGATCTTTTTCCCGGCATGAAGGCCACCGGCTGCTTCCAGTTCCGCGTCACTCGAAATTCTGATCTGCTGGTCGATGAAGCCGAAGCCGATGATTTGCTCGAAGCGCTGGAAGATGAGCTTTCGCAACGTCAATGGGGCGATACCGTGCGGCTTGAAGTGGCGCACAACTGCCCGGATGCGATGGCGCAATATCTCGCCGAAAAGCTGGAATTGCAGGCTTCGGATGTGTATCAGTGCAACGGCCCGGTGAACCTGATGCGGCTGATGGCGATTCCGGATTTGATCGACCGTCCTGATCTCAAATACGCCAACTTCACACCGCGTAGCCCCAAAGCTTTGAGCGGCGATATGTTCGCGGCGATGCGCGAGCGCGATCAGCTGTTGCAGCATCCCTACGATTCGTTTGCGCCGGTGCTGGAGTTGTTGCGGCAGGCGGCGAAAGATCCGAACGTGCTCGCGATCAAGCAAACGCTTTATCGCACCGGTGCGAAGTCTGCCGTCACCGAAGCACTGATCGCCGCAGCGCGTGCCGGCAAGGAAGTCACGGTGGTTGTGGAGTTGCGTGCGCGCTTCGATGAGCTCGACAACATCTCGCTGGCGGAAGCGCTGCAAGAGGCCGGTGCGCATGTGGTGTATGGCGTGGTCGGCTACAAGACGCACGCCAAGATGATGTTGATCGTGCGCCGCGAAGATGCCACGCCCGGCGGCACTTCCGGTGCGCTGCGGCATTACGCGCATCTCGGCACCGGCAACTATCATCCACGCACCGCTCGCATGTATACCGACTACGGCCTGCTCACCGCCGACGCCGCGATCTGCCGCGATGTACACAGTGTGTTCCTGCAGCTGACGAGTCTCGGCAAGGTCAGCAAACTCAATCGTCTATTGCAATCGCCGTTCACACTCGCCACTGGCATGCGCGAGCGCATCGACCGCGAAATCGCCCACGCCGCGAAAGGCAAGAAAGCCCGCATCGTCGCCAAGATGAACGGCCTGGTTGAACAGGAAATGATTCAGGCTTTGTATGCCGCATCGCAGGCCGGCGTCAGCATCGACCTGATCGTGCGCGGCATGTGCTGCCTGCGCCCCGGCGTGCCGGGCCTCTCCGAAAACATTCGCGTGCGCTCCATCATCGGCCGCTTCCTCGAACACTCGCGCGTGTTCTATTTCCACAACGGCGGCGATAAGGAGTTGTGGTTATCCAGCGCCGACTGGATGGAACGCAATCTGTTCCGCCGCGTGGAAATCGCATTCCCGCTGCAAGACAAAAAACTGCGCGAGCGAGTGATCGATCAACTCGAAGCCTACCTCGCCGATACCGCCAGCAGTTGGTTGTTGCAGCAAGATGGGACTTATCTGCGCGCACCGACTGAACCAGGAACCAAGGGTGTGCAGATCAGGATTCTTGAGGAAAGTTTGGGCGGCTAAATTTTTGGAATATGTAGACCACTGCCTTCGGGCTGGATTAGTTGCTGGCTTCGAGTTGAATGTCCGCAGTAAACATTACATCACCCGTAACCTCAGCCCTGCCGCTTCCAGCGCCTGCGCTTCGATCTCCAGATCCTCGCGTGTCAATGGATAGCGATCGAGCCAGCCAGGGCGGAAGTCGAGCTTGACGGTGCGGGCGTCGATGCTGATTTTCAGCGGCACGCGCAGGCCCGGTGTGCGGGCGCGATGCAGCACCACGGCGAGCCGGAAGATCACCGCGAGTTTGCGCACCAGTGCGCGCCAGGCTTCGGGTATTTCTTCGATCACGCTATTGGCGAACTTGCCGCGTTGCAATCGCACGAGCGCGGCGAGCATGGTCTGATCGGTCTGCGAGAAACCGAACATATCGGCGTTACGCAGGATGTATTCACCGTGCCGATGCGAGCCATCGTGCGCGATGATGAGGCCGATCTCCTGTAGCTGCGCGGCCCAGTGCAATAGCGTGGTGGCGATGCGGCGATCGAGCTGCCAGCTGGCCGCGACCTGATCCAGCAGCTTCAGCGCGGTGCGCTCGACCGCCTGCGCATGCTGGCGATCGATGCCATAACGCTCAGCCATTTGCTCGACCGATCGGTTGCGTACGTCGCGGTCGGATAAGCGCCCGAGCAGGTCGTAGATCAAACCTTCGCGTAGCGCGCGATCGGAAGTTTCCATCGCCGTGATGCCGAGGCCATCGAAGATGCCGGCGAGCACCGCGATGCCGCCGGCGAACACCGGCCGGCGATCTTCTCGCAAACCGGGGAAATCGATGCGTTCGATTTTGCCGGCGCGAATAGTCATCTCCAGCGTTTTTTCGAGCGCTTCGCGGGTGATGAGTTCGTCGCTCCAGCCCTGGCCTTTCATCACGCGCCAGGCGCCGCGCACGGTGCCACTGGCGCCGAGCGCGACATCCCAGCCGGCACGACGATAGCGATGTTCGAGGAATTCGATTTCAACCCGCGCGGCGAGTCGCGCTTCGCGCATGCGCGCGCGGGTAATTTCGCCGTCGCTGAAAAAACGCTGGGTGTGGACGACGCAACCGAGCGGTACGCTTTCCATCAGTTGTGCGTCGGCGCCGCGGCCGATAATCAGTTCGGTGCTGCCGCCGCCGATATCCACCACCAGCCGCCTGCGTCGCGCGCCACGGCGGCTATCCATGCCATGCGTGACACCGTTGTAGACCAGCCGCGCTTCTTCAACGCCGGAGATGATGCCGATCTCGTGGCCCAGCGCTTTTTCCGCCGCCGCGACGAACGCGCCGCCATCCTGCAAGCGCCGCAAGGTATTGGTGCCGACCACGCGCACACGGTTCTGCGGTAACTGGCGCAGGCGCTGACCGAAGCGTTCGAGACAGGCCAGCGCGCGCGTTTCGGCTTCGCGCGTGAGCTTGCGATCCGGCCCTAAACCAGCTGCCAAACGGACGGCTTCGCGCAGACGATCCAGCACTTGCAACTGGCCGTCGTTCTCGCGCGCGACCAGCATGTGAAAACTGTTGGAGCCGAGATCGACTGCTGCGACTTCGGTCGCAATCGATGCCGTGTTACCTTTCGATTTTTGCGAGCGCTGCTGCGCTGCGGCCTTCTTCACAATACGCGTCACAGCACGCGCGCGACGACCGTCCACAACAACATGCCGGCCAGCACCAGTTCGCAGAACAGCGTGCTGATGGCGCCGACGCGGCGCAGCAGGTTGATCGCGCTGCGGCTCAAGCCTAGCGCCAGCAGCACGCGGGCGACGACGAACAGCGTATCCAGCAAAGCCAGCGTGGTGGTCGAGCCTGCCAGCGCTTCGTAGCCGAGCGAGGTCAACAGGAAGATCGGAATGTGCTCGATGTTGTTGCCGTGCGCACGGATCGCGCGCAGCAGTTCGGGCCGGCCGCCATCGCCGAGCGCGACCTTGAACTTCGTCCGCAAGATCGAAACGCGCAGCGCCAGCACGGCGAGCAAGATGGCGCAGACCGCGATGCTTGCTGCGGTAATCACGAGATTCATGGCGGCTTCAAGGCTGATGTAAGGACGGCCGAACTATACCGGATCGATCGATCGTTTTTGACGACGCAAACGGCGCACTCGGCGCAGGATCAACGCACCGGGTATTGACAAATTTCCGCGCCATTCGATGAATCGATTGACGCGCGGATTCGATAACCCGGAAAATAGGGAAAGTGTCGCCGCGCTGGCGATGCCACAATAGCGTTTCGGAGAGTCCAAGATGAGATCAGCGCGCTGGGCCGTTTTAGCCCTCGCCGCCTCTGTGCTGTGCGCCGTCGACGCGCAGGCCGATGGCGATGCAGTCGCTGGCAAGCAGAAGGCTTACACCTGCCTTGGCTGCCATGCGATACCGAATTACAACAACGTCTATCCGACTTATCGCGTGCCGCGGCTCGGCGGTCAACATCCGGAATATATCGTTGCCGCGTTGAAGGAATATCAGCGCGGCGAACGCAATCACGGCACCATGCACGCGCAGGCCAGCACGCTTTCCGATCAGGACATGGCGGATGTCGCCGCTTACCTTTCCGCAGCGCCCGGCCCGGATCATAAATAAATGACGATGACTCCCATGAAGCGTAGCCTTGCCTCAGTCGCAATTGCGATGACATTCGCCGCCAGCGCACAGGCCGCATCCCCCGTCGAAAAGCCGGACAAGGTGGGCGTCTGCGCGGCATGTCACGGCGCAGAAGGCGTGAGTACGCAGCCGATCTTCCCCAATCTCGCCGGCCAGCAGGAAAACTACATCGAGCACGCGCTGCACGCCTACAAATCCGGCGAACGCAAGAACGCGATCATGGCTGCACAAGCCGCCAATTTGTCCGACGCCGACATCAAGCAACTGGCCAAATGGTTTTCACAGCAAACGCCGGTGCTGTACACACCCGAGTTGCCGGAAGGTAAGAACTAATCGAGGCTGGAAGCCGGCAACGGAACCGGCCTGAAACGGATTGGTTTGCAAACGCTGGATTCAAACAAAAAGCCGCTCGATCGAGCGGCTTTTTTTGTCGACTCGGATTGCGGCGTTCACTTATTTCGCGTCTCGATCCGCTGCTTTTTCGGCTCACTCTTCGAGGAAGCTGCGCAGATAATTCGCGCGCGACGGATGCCGCAGTTTGCGCAGCGCTTTCGCTTCGATCTGGCGGATGCGTTCGCGGGTAACGTCGAACTGCTTGCCGACTTCTTCGAGTGTGTGATCGGTGTTCATGTCGATGCCGAAACGCATACGCAGCACCTTGGCTTCGCGCGGGGTAAGGCTGGCGAGAATCTGATGCGTGGCTTCGGAAAGTGATTGTGAGGTCGCCGATTCCAGCGGCGAAACTGCGGCGCCGTCCTCGATGAAATCGCCGAGGTGTGAATCCTCGTCATCGCCGATCGGCGTCTCCATCGAGATCGGTTCCTTGGCGATCTTCAACACCTTGCGGACTTTGTCCTCCGGCATTTCCATCTTCACCGCCAGTTCTTCCGGCGTCGGCTCGCGGCCCATTTCCTGAAGCATCTGGCGGCTGATGCGGTTGAGCTTGTTGATCGTTTCGATCATGTGTACCGGGATGCGAATCGTGCGCGCCTGGTCGGCGATCGAACGCGTGATCGCCTGACGAATCCACCAGGTTGCATAGGTCGAAAACTTGTAGCCGCGGCGATATTCGAATTTATCCACGGCCTTCATCAAGCCGATGTTGCCTTCCTGAATCAGATCGAGGAATTGCAGGCCGCGATTGGTGTATTTCTTCGCAATCGAAATCACCAGTCGCAAATTCGCTTCGACCATTTCCTTCTTCGCGCGTCGGGCCTTCGCTTCGCCGACGGTCATCTTGCGATAGATGTCCTTGATTTCGTCGAGCGACAACAGATTATCCGCTTCGATTTGCGCGAGCTGATCGGTCAGCACTTTCAACTCGCCGCGCTGCGTGGCCAGCGTCGCGGAATATTTGCGCTTCGCGCGCACGGCCTTGTCGACCCAGGCCAGATCGGTCGGTTTGCCTTCGCGGTACTTGCTGAGAAATTCTTCGCGCGACATGCCGGCTTCGATGCCGATGCGCATGATGCCGCGTTCCAGCGCGCGCACCTGCTCGACCTTCCGGCGCAGATTCACCGTGACTTCTTCGACGATCTTCGCCGGCAGCCGGAACGTCATGATGAGGTCGGCAACGGCTTCGCGGCGCTCCTGCGTTTTCTTGCTGGCGCTGCCGAGACGCGACAGCGAATCCCAGGCTTTATCGTAAAGCGCCTGCAATTCATCGAAATTCCTGGCGACTTCGACCGGATCGGGGCCGGTATCGACGGCTTCTTCGTCGTCGCTGTCTTCCTTGTCTTTTTCGTCGATCTCGGCGGCTTCATCCACCACCGCTTCGATCAGCACTTCTTCGGGCGGCGGCGGTGGCGCGTTCGGGTCGAAGAAGCCGAGTACGACTTCCGCCAAGCGCTTATTGCCGGCCTTCGCCATGTCGTAGGCTTCCAGCAGAATGGCGACGGTTTCCGGATAAATCGCCATCGAGTACAGCGCTTCGCTCAAGCCTTCCTCGATGCGTTTGGCGATGCGGATTTCGCCTTCGCGGTCGAGCAATTCCACGGTGCCCATTTCGCGCATGTACATACGCACCGGATCGGTGGTGCGGCCGAATTCGGAATCTGCGGCGGCGAGCGCGGCGGCGGCTTCTTCGGCGGCTTCTTCGTCATCCTCGGCGGCAGCGACCGCAGGTTCCGAGAACAATTGCTGCTCGCTATCCGGCGCTTCGTCATGCACCGGAATGCCCATGCCCTGAATCATCGTGATGACATCGTCGATCTGCTCGGAGTCGACGATTTCGGTCAAGTGATCCGACACTTCGGCGAAGGTCAAAAAGCCTTTGTCCTTGCCGAGGGCGATCAGGGTTTTGATCTGTGATTGCTGGTCAGAAGCGCTCATCAACCGTACTCTTTTTGGAACCTGCTGGGGCAGTGAATAAATGATGCACGATTCCCGCCGTCAGAAAAGTCATACCTTGAAGTCGTGACCAAATGCTACTTGATTTCACCTTTATCCGACCAACGAACGGGCGGAAAGTTGGCGGGTGATTTCTTCCCATTCCACCATTTCTGCACTGCTCAATTCGCCGCTGCGCGCCTGTGCTGCGAGTGCTTCGGCGCGCGCGCGCAAGGCCTTCATCCGCAACTCCGCAAGGCAGTCGAAGAATTCGGTTTCAGCGTCCGCGCTGTTGATCAGACTGTTCAGCGTTTTGCTGTAATCGGGCCGTTCGAGATCCGAAATCGAAATGCGTTGGATCGCCTCGCCTTTCGGCGTTTCACGCCACTGCTCGAACAGATGCGACGACGAAGCCTGCGGATGCTCCTGAAAGAATTCGATCGCCTCGACCAGAATTGCAATGCCGGGCTGCGACACCAAAGCGAGCTGATCGAGGTGCTGAACACGCTGCGCCATGTCCGGCTTTTCCAGCAGCAATTGTAGTGCGCGTTTGATCGGCCGCGCGCCGGGTTGTTCGGGGCGTTCGCGCCGATTGGTCTTCGCAGATTCGGTGCGCGCCGCCGCTGGATTCGGCGCGCCGCTCAGCATCGCTTCAAAATCGGCGCGGCCGAAACGGGTGATGCGCGCCAGTTCTTCGATGATGAGAATCCGCAGCGGACCTTCGCGCAATTTCTGCAAGTGCGGCCGCGCCAGACTCACCAGCCGCGCGCGGCCATCGAGACTGCCGAGATTGAGGTCATTTGAAATTTCAGCGATCAGGAAATCGGACAAGGTGATCGCGCCTTCGACCAATTCGCGGAACGCTTCCGCACCAATTTCCTGCACCAGCGTGTCTGGATCGTGGCCTTCCGGCAGAAACATGAAACGGCATTCGCGGCCCTCGTTGACTTCGGGCAAGGCCTGTTCGAGCGCGCGCGACGCCGCCGACCGGCCGGCGCGGTCGCCATCGAAACAGAACACCGCGCGCGACGTCGATTTGAACAGCAAGGCCAGATGTTCGCGCGTGGTCGCGGTGCCGAGCGTCGCCACCGCGTTGTGAATGCCGTGCTGCGCCAGCATCACCACATCCATATAGCCTTCGACTACGAGCAGATACGGCAGCGCGGCCTTGCTCGATTGCTTGGCTTCATACAGGCCGAACAGATTGCGGCCTTTATGGAACAGCGGCGTTTCTGGCGAGTTCAGATATTTGGCCGGATCGTCGCCCAGCGTGCGGCCGCCAAAGCCGATGACGCGGCCGCGCGTGTCGCGGATCGGGAACATGATGCGATTGCGGAAAACATCATAAATCCGCTGCTTTTGACGAGTATCCGCCTGCGCGCGGTCGTCGTCTTTTTTCTTCAGCAGACCGGCGGCGAGCGCATGTTCGGGATTCGGAAACGCCTTCGCCAGTTCATCCCAGGCATCCGGCGCGTAGCCGATGCCGAACAGTTTCGCCGTGTCGCCGCTGACGCCGCGTTTCTTCAGATAGTCGATCGCAGTCTGATGCGTGCGCAGATGATTGCGGAAGATGCGTTCGGCCGCGGCGAGCGCATCGAGCGGACCATCGAGCACCAGCCGTGGAGCGGAATCGCCGCCTTCGCGCTGCACTTCGACGCCGGCGCGCTTGGCCAATTCTTCGACTGCTTCGACGAATGTGAGCCGGTCGTATTCAATCAGGAAGCCGATCGCGTTGCCGGTTTTGCCGGACGAAAAACAGAAGAACATCTGCTTCGCGGGCGAGACGAAAAACGACGGCGACTTTTCGTTGGTGAACGGCGATCGCGCCTTGTATTCCTTGCCAGCGCGTTTCAAGTCCAGCCGCGCGCCGATCACATCGACGATGTCGGTGCGGGTCAGTAAATCCTGGATGAAGCTTTCGGGAATGCGGCCGCTCATGCGGGCAGTGTCCAGCTTCCGCGAGCGGGTTTCCAGTCGCGCAGCGACCGCGGCGCTGCTGTCAGCCGAGCCGGGTTTTGATGCGGCCGGACAACTTGCCCATGTCGGTGCGGCCGGCGACTTTCGGCTTCAGCCAGGCCATCACCTTGCCCATGTCCTTGATGCCAGCCGCGCCGGTTTCGCCGACAGCCTGCGTAATCAAGCCATCGACTTCATCATCGGTAAGCGCTTGCGGCAGATAACGCGAAAGCTCGACGATTTCCGCCGCTTCCCTGTCCGCCAGTTCGGGGCGATTTCCGGCGCGATATTGCGCTTCGGAATCGCGCCGCTGCTTGAGCATTTTTTCGATCGCGGCGATTACTACGGCGTCGGTGATTTCGGTGGATTCCACCACTTCGCGCTGCTTCAGTTCAGCGGATAACAAACGCAGCGTGCCGACGCGCGTCTTCTCACCAGCTTTCATCGCGGTGATGATGTCGGCGGCGAGTTGGGTTTTCAGATCAGTCATGGGAAACGCCGGAACGATGCAGGTTGGAAAACGGCGCTTGTGTGGGATTGCCGCGACGTAGATGTCGCGGTCTTGTCAGGATGACATACCGAACACGGTCTTGGTCAAGACGACACTCGACACTCGGGCGGTGACGCAGCACGAACCCGCAATCGCGCCTCAATACAGCCGCGTCTGCCTTGCGGTTTCGCGCGATACGCGCTTCTGCTGACGCTTCACCGCCGCCGCGCGCTTGCGCTTACGTTCCTGGCTCGGCTTTTCAAAGAATTCGCGCGCGCGCAGATCGGTGAGCACACCGGCCTTTTCGCAGGTACGCTTGAATCGGCGCAGGGCTACTTCGAACGGTTCGTTATCGCGGACGCGGACACTCGGCATAAGCTCAATCTCGACAGCGGGGATGGTGCCCCGAAGAACAGGGGGCGAGAGTTTAGTCAAGCGCGGGCTGTAAAGCAACGCGCCGGCAGCGCAGAATACGCGCCTCGTGAATGCTCCCAGCCCATCCATCGCCGCTGCTGCCACACAAGCCGTGCTCGGCATCGAAACCTCGTGCGATGAAACCGCGGTCGCCATTTACGATGGCGAGCGCGGCCTGCTCGCACACCGCTTATATAGCCAGGCCACGATGCATGCCGAATACGGCGGCGTGGTGCCGGAGCTGGCCGCGCGCGATCACGTCGGCCGGCTATCGGGCTTGGTCAGCGAAACGCTGAGTGCGGCGAATCTGGTCGTCGATCAACTCGCCGGCATCGCGTACACCGCAGGTCCGGGCCTGATCGGCGCCTTGCTGGTCGGCGGCTCGTTTGCAGCAGGCCTGGCGGCGACTTGCGGCGCGAAGTTGCTGCCGGTGCATCATCTCGAAGGCCATCTGCTCGCGCCGATGCTGGAGGCGCGCCAGCCGGTTTTTCCATTTCTGGCGCTGCTGGTTTCCGGTGGCCACACTTTGCTGGCGCGTGTCGATGGCGTGGGCCGCTACGCAATCATCGGCGAAACGCTCGACGATGCCGCTGGCGAAGCGTTCGATAAAACCGCTAAAGCGCTGGGCTTGCCATATCCCGGTGGGCCGGAACTGGCGCGGCTCGCCGCCACCGGCAATCCATCCGGAAAGTTTCGATTTTCACGGCCGATGACCGATCGGCCCGGCCTCGATTTCAGCTTCAGCGGACTCAAAACCGCCGTGCTCACCGCATTGCCCCGCGCGGTAACGCCGCAGGATCGCGCCGACCTCGCGCTGGCGTTTGAACAAGCGGTGACCGATACGCTGGCGATCAAATGTCAGCGCGCGCTCGAACAAACCGGCTTGAAGCAGCTCGTGGTTGCCGGCGGCGTCGGCGCCAATCGGCGGCTGCGCAGTCTGCTGCAAATGGCTGCGGATCAGCATGGTTTCGCGCTGTTTTTTCCGCGACCGGAATTCTGCACCGACAATGCCGCGATGATCGCTTACGCCGGCTGGGCGCGGCTGGCCGAAGGCGGCGCTGCGAATGCCGGCATCAGCGCGCGCGCGCGCTGGCCGCTGCACACCTTGACCGCGCCGGTTAACCCTTCCTGACTTGCGATGACGACCGACTTCATCCTGATCGAGCAGCTCGAAATTGGCATGGTCATCGGCGTACATGCCTGGGAACAGCGCGCGCCGCGGCCGCTGGTGCTGGACCTGGAACTCGGCGTCGACATTCGCCACGCCGCGGCGTCCGACCGGCTGCGCGATGCGGTGAACTATCGCGCCGTTGCCGATGAAATTCTCGAACTCGGCCGCAGCCGCCGTTTTCAGCTGATCGAAACCCTGGCCGAAACCATCGCGCGACTGCTGTTCGATCGCTTCCCGATCACCTCGCTGAAACTGACCATCGGCAAACCCGGCGCGGTGACGGAAGCGAAAATGGTCGGCGTGCGCATCGAGCGCAGGCGCGAGGATTACGCGGTTTGCGGACGCTAAGTCGATGAGATGTTGAGCGCGTCTGGCGGAGTCATCGTCACTTCAAAACCTGCATCACTTCCGCGAAGCCAACCCAAAACCGCAATTATTTTTCAGGATGCGGACAAGCGAGAAAACAGCGCACGAATTCCGCAAGATCATTGTGAACTTCTACGCCTTCGATCTCGCGCACTTTTTTAGGGCCAGACCGCACCAAAACCGGGCGGGCGCCAGCGGCGATGGCGGCTTGAACATCCGTCTCCGAATCGCCGACAAAGGGCACGCCCTGCAAACTCACACCTAACTGCTTGGCGATATCGTTCAACATGCCGGGCGCGGGCTTGCGCCTTTCGGTGGCGTGCTCCGGCGCTTCCGGCGCGTATTCGATGCCGGCAATTCTGCCGCCGAGCGCGGCCAACTCGCGCTGCATGCGATCGTGGATGGCGGATAGCGCGTCGTGATCGAACAGCCCGCGGCCGATGCCGGACTGGTTGCTGGCAATGTAAACCTGATAGCCCGCCTGGCACAGTTGCGCGATCGCTTCCAGACTGCCCGGAATCGGTTGCCATTCCGCCGCCGATTTGATGTAGTCCGGCGAGTCGTAATTGATCACGCCATCCCGATCCAGAATCACCAGCTTCATCGCGGGATCAACCCGGCAGCAGCGAAATATCGGCGACGCTGCGGCAGAGTTTGTCGAGCTGCGCCAGCAGCGCCAGGCGATTGCTGCGGATCGCCGGATCGGGATCGTTCACCATCACCGGCTCGCCATTCGCGGCCCGCATGTCGAAAAACGCATCCACCGGCTCGCGCAAACTCGCCAGCTGCGATAGCTGCGCGGCGTAGTCGCCAGTCATCTGCAACTCGCCGAGCTTCGCAGCCAACGCACGCTCGGCCGGATGCGTGAAACGCACGGCATCCACCACTGCGGAAGTTTCGCCAGCCTGCTTGAGAATATTGCGCACGCGCTTGTGCGCCGCCGCGAGTTGGCGCGCACTGTCCAGCGCCCAGAACGCGCGCAGCGCCTGCACGCGCATATCGAAATCCAGCGGCTCGGTAATGCCCAGCGCTTTGACCGCTTCGAACATTTCGCTCGGCAATTGCTGCTCGACGTAATAGCCGCGCAGACGTTCCATCACGAAGTCGATCAGTTCGTTGAGCGTCGTTGCATCGCGCTTGCCGGCCGGCTGCGCTTCGAGCGCGGACTCCAGCAAAGACGCGAGATCGAGCGGCAATTTTCCTTCGATCAAAATGCGCAGCACGCCGAGCGCGGCGCGGCGCAGTGCGTAAGGGTCTTTGCTCGCGGTGGGCTTTTGGCCGATGGCGAAAATGCCGGCGAGGGTATCGAGTTTGTCGGCGAGCGCGACGATCTGGCCTTCGATCGTTGAGGGAATCGGGCTGCCGGATTGAGTGGGTCGATAATGCTCGGCGATTGCGCGGCTTACGCTTTCCGGCTCGCCTGATTTCACCGCGTAGTAACCGCCCATCAGACCTTGAAGTTCGGGGAACTCGTAGACCATTCGAGTCACCAAATCACTCTTGCAAAGGTTGGCGGCACGTGCTGCGTTGGCACCTTTCTGCCCAAGCAATTCCGGATGAATTCGGGCTAAAGAAGTTCCGATTCGGTCCGTCAGAAAATGAATACGTTTTACCTTGTCGGCTATCGATCCCAATTCTTTCTGATAACTGACCGAATCCAGCTTCTGGCTGTATGAC
>CAJCJH010000086.1 GCA_903970615.1 Rhodospirillales bacterium | reverse complement strand
ACCATCAAACCCATGTCACTCGCAGCCGCGGTGGTCGGCTACGATCATCTGAAACGCCGGCTACGATCAGCCTGAAACAGGCGGCTACGATCGCTGAAATACGCAATCGAAGATTTTTGGGCGATACATGCTTGTGCCAAGCCGTGGCTACAAAACGCAATGGAATTAGCGTTAGTCACGCTGCAACGCCGCGACGATCTCGTTTCTCTGCTCTGGAGCGCCGATACCGGCGACGCGCTTCTGGTCGAGCAGAAGAAGACAGGAAAGCGGCTAAAAATCGAGATAGGCCCCGACTTGCGGGAAATACTTTCGCGCTGCCGCGATCGGGTGGCGTGTCAGTACATTCTGCATCGCCTTCCGGAAAAAGGTCGCCCGAAAGATATGCAGGCCGTTCGTCGGATGCACACATTCCAAATCCTTCCTGAGCAATTAACCCGCGCCTTTGCAAAGGCTTTTGCGCAAAGTGGGTTGTCTGTCGGGAAGGATCGCACCCGTCCGACCTTTCATGAAATTCGATCGCTTGGAATCGCGGAATACCGCAAAGCCGGTTGGAGCGAGCAAGAGGTTCAGGCCCTCGCTGGACATGCCGACGTTGAAATGACCCGGCATTACATGGAAGGGCACGAAGCACCTTGGCAGCCCGTTAAATCGGGCCTATCAACTCGGAGGAAAGGTTACTGAAGCGTTACTCAAGCGTTACCGGGTTATCTGTACTTCTATAACCTGTTGATTTATTGGTCGGGGCGAGAGGATTTGAACCTCCGACCACTTCCACCCCAAGGAAGTGCGCTACCAGGCTGCGCTACGCCCCGATGACGCAGATTATAACGGCCGGACGATCCGGCGTCTCACCCGGTTCGCGTATTCAACCGGGTGAAGTGAGCTAATACGGCCAGCGTTTCAGTAGTGCTTCGAGTTCGTCTCGAATCTCAGTAAGCGCGCGCTGTTTTTGGTTGACTTTGGTCTGCGATGATTGAGTAGTGCTTGTGGGAGCAATGGCCGCCGATTCAATCGCGGCATTCGACGTGTCCTTCAGCTGCTGTCTTGCGCCGCCGATGGTGAAGCCCTGTTCGTACAGCAGGCTGCGGATACGGCGCACCATTTGCACATCGCTGTACTGGTAGTAGCGGCGATTGCCGCGGCGTTTGCTGGGCTTCAGCTGCGCGAATTCCTGTTCCCAATAGCGCAGCACATGCGGTTTCACCGCGCACAGTTCTGCCACTTCGCCGATTGCAAAGTAGCGCTTGCCGGGGATTTCCGGCAACTGGCTTACGGCTAGTTCAGCGACTGCTCTCATTCTTACTCACACGCTGGCGTAATTTCTGACCGGGCCGGAAGGTGACCACACGCCGCGCAGAAATGGGAACTTCCTCTCCGGTTTTTGGATTGCGGCCCGGACGCCGGTTTTTATCGCGCAATTCAAAGTTGCCGAAGCCGGAGAGCTTTACGGCTTCACCGTTCTCGAGTCGATTACGAATTTCTTCGAAGAAAAAATCCACGAAGTCTTTCGCTTCCCGTTTATTGAGGCCCAGTTCTTCGAACAACGCCTCGGCGAGCTCCGCTTTCGTCAACGCCACGATCGCAACCTCAACGGCTCCGAACGGAAGCCCCCAGTTTGGTGGATACATTCACGGCTATTTCCCCAACAGCCGCGTCGATTTCCTGAATGCTTAGGGTGCGCGAACGATCCTGAAAGATCAAGCCTAAAGCGACACTTTTATTGCCGGGCGGTAAACCGGCGCCGCGATAGACATCGAAAATAGTGACTGAACGCAGCAGCGGACCACCGACATCACGCACCGCCGAGATCAACTGATCCGCACTGATCGCCTCCGCAACGGTGAGTGCCAGGTCGCGCCGCGAGTGCGGCAATTCCGGCACCGCTTCGGGCGCCGGCAAGCGCACTTTGAGCAACACACGGGCATCGATTTCGAACAACATCGGCGCGCTGCCGAGGTCGAGCGTCTGCGTCAGTCGTGGATGCAGCGCGCCGAGCCAGCCGACCGCTTGATCGCCATGCAGGATGCGCGCGGATTGCCCCGGATGCAGCGCGGCGTGGGTTTCTGCGACGAAACGAAATGCGGTGTCGCCGTGCGGCAGCATCGAAACCAGGTCGGCTTTCGCATCGTAGAAATCGGCAGCGCGCGATTTCTCGCCCCATTGCTCGCTCAGCGCATTGCCGGCAATGAGCCCGCCGAGATGCACGCTTTCGCGTAAGCCTTCGCCTTCCGCAGCGAAGCAGGCGCCGAGTTCAAACAGTTTGGCGCGCGTCATCTGGCGCTGACGGTTGTACTGCCAAGTGGCGATGAGGCCGCTCCAAAGATTGGTGCGCATGACCGCCATCGTTTCGGCGATCGGATTATCCAGCGCGAGGCTCGCACCGGCAGGATCAAGCTGCGACTGTAATTTGGGATCGACAAAACTGTAAGTGACAATTTCCTGAAAGCCGCGTGCGGCCAGCAGATCCTTCAGCGCGTTTGCCGGCCGTTGCGTTTCAGGCACCGGATTGCGCGGCAACTGCGCCGCATAAGCGCGCGCGGGAATGCGTTCGTAGCCATAAAGCCGGCCGATTTCTTCGACCAGGTCGGCTTCGATGCGCAGGTCGTAACGCCAGCTGGGAATTCGCGCGAGCCAGGTATCGGCGGATTCGGCCTGCGTCTCGATACGCAGGCGCGACAGCAATTTCGGAATCTCACGGGCCGGGATTTCATGGCCCAGCAGCCGCGCAACCTGCGGAAAACGCAGCCGTACAGTGGCCGCATGCGCAGGCGCGCGGCCGACTTCAGTGATCGGCCCGGCATCGCCGCCGCAGATTTCTTCGATCAGCACGGTAGCGCGATCCAGCGCCTTGCGTTGCAGGCCAGGATCGACCCCGCGTTCAAAGCGGTAGCGCGAATCCGACAGCAGCTTGTGACGCCGGCCGGCGCCCGCGATCGTCGCCGGATCGAAGCAGGCGCTCTCCAGAAAAATCGAAGTGGTCGCCGCGCTGACGCCCGAAGCCGCACCGCCCATAACACCCGCCAGCACCAGCGGCCCGCTGTCGTCGGCGATCAGCAAATCCTTAGTCGATAGCTCGGCAACTTGATCGTTCAGCAACTTCAGTTTTTCGCCGGGCCTGGCGCGGCGCACGCGCACGTTGCCGCGCAGGCTCGGCCGATCGAAGGCATGCAGCGGCTGGCCGAGCTCCAGCAAGACATGATTGGTGACGTCGACCACCGGATGAATCGTGCGGATGCCGGATCGCCGCAGCCGCTCGCGCATCCAGTCCGGCGTGCGGGCTTTCGGGTTGAGCTTGGTGATGACGCGGCCAGTGTAATGCGGGCAGGCCGGCGCATCTTCGACGACGACTTCGATCTGCTCGTAGCTGCTGACTACGGCAGGGCGCATCACCGGCGCGGTCTGCTGCAGGTCGTAAATTGCGGCAAGTTCGCGCGCGAGGCCTGCAATGCTCAAGCAGTCGCCGCGATTCGGCGTGAGTTCCAGATTCAGCAACTGGTCCTTCAGCGCCAGATGTTGTTCGATCGGCGTGCCGGGTTTGGCGTGGCTATCGAGTTCCAGCAGGCCGTCGGATTTTTCCGCGAGGCCCAGTTCGGCAGCCGAGCACAACATGCCGGCGGAATCCACGCCGCGCAGATTGGCGCGGCCAATTTCCTTGCCGCCCGGCAATCGCGCGCCAGGCAAGGCCGCCGGCACCAGAATTCCCGCGCGCGCATTGGCGGCGCCACAAACGATGCTGAATCTTTCTGCGCCAGCATCGACTTCACAAACCTGCAAACGCTCGGCCTGCGGATGCGGCGCGGCACTCAGGATTTTGGCGACGACCACGCCTTGCGGCAGCTCGCGCGACAGCGGCTCGGCTTCGGTTTCGAGTCCCGCGAGATTCAGCTTATGCGCGATTTCACTCGCGCTTGCCGCCGGGTTGACCCATTCGCGCAGCCAGCTTTCGGAGAGTTTCAGTGTCGTTCTCCTTTAGCGGAATTGTTCGAGAAAACGCAGATCATTGTTGAAGAACAGCCGCAGATCGTCGACGCCATAACGCAGCATCGCCAGCCGTTCCACGCCCATGCCGAAGGCATAACCCGAATAGCGCTCCGGATCGATACCGACGGCGTTCAACACATTCGGATGAACGACGCCGCAGCCGAGCAGTTCGAGCCAGCGATCCGCTTGCCCGGGTTGCGACCATTTCATGTGGACATCCGCGCCGGGTTCGACGAACGGAAAATACGACGGCCGGAACATCGCTTCGGCATCGCGCTCGAAGAACAGCGAAAGGAATTTCTGCAGATCGTATTTAAGATCGGCCAGACCGACGTTCTCAGCAACATACAGCCCTTCGACCTGATGAAACATCGGGCTGTGCGTGCGATCGAAATCGACGCGATAGACGCGGCCGGGACAGATGATGCGGATCGGCGGTTTGCGCGTCTGCATCGTCCGAATCTGCACCGGGCTGGTATGCGTGCGCAGCAGACGCGCGCCATTCAGCAGATAAAACGTATCCTGCATCGCGCGCGCCGGGTGTGATTCCGGAATATTCAGCGCCTGGAAGTTGTGCCAGTCGTCTTCGATTTCCGGGCCTTCCACCGTCTCGAAACCCATCGCGTTGAAAATGCTTTCGATGCGCCGCATTGTGCGCGTCACCGGATGCAGGCCGCCCGCATTTTCGCCACGGCCGGGCAGGGTGACGTCGATCGATTCGCTGGCGAGGCGGCGCGACAATTCGGCTTCATTGAATTCGGCGGCGCGCGCTTCCAAGGCTTGCGACAAGGCTTCCTTGACGGCGTTGATTTCTTCGCCGAAGGCACGACGCGCATTGGGCGTCATCGCGCCCATCTGTTTGAACAGTTCGGTTATGCGGCCCTTTTTCCCTAGCCAGTCGATACGCACTTGTTCGACGGCCGGTGCATCCGCGGCGGCGCCAACTTGCGCGAGTCCTTCGCGCCGTAGCTGGTCGAAATCGATATTCATCTCCTCACCATCTGCTTCTCGATGCGGTTTTCGGGTCAAATCTTCAAGCGAATAAAATCGGGTCAACAAAAAAGGGAGCGGCTGGCCGCCGCTCCCTCATTCGATCGGTGCTGCTGGATGACGAAACTTAGGCGGCGAGCTGTTCCATCACCTGTGCGGCGAGCTTTGCAAATGCCGGTTTGTCGTGCACGGCGATATCGGCCAGCACCTTGCGGTCCAGTTCGATGCCGGCAAGGGCGAGTCCATGAATAAACTTGCTGTAGGAGATGCCTTGCTCGTTGGCGGCCGCATTGATGCGCTGAATCCACAGCGCGCGGAATTCGCGCTTCTTGACCCGGCGATCGCGGTAAGCGTACTGGCCAGCCTTGATGACGGCCTGCTTGGCAACGCGATACGTGCGCGAACGAGCGCCGTAATAACCTTTCGCCTTGTCCAGAACTTTCTTGTGACGGGCGCGGGCGGTAACGCCGCGTTTAACTCTTGCCATGACTCAAATACCTCTAGTGCTGTACGTTCGCTGAAGCGAATCTCGTATGTGGATGCGACGCTTGTGAGTGCTTGAACTTCAAGCGTATGGCAGCAGTTGACGGACTTCCTTGTTGTCCGATTCGTGCACCATGGTTGGCCCGCGCAGGTCGCGTATGCGCTTAGCCGATTTCTTCGTGAGGATGTGACGCTTGAACGCGCTGGAGCGCTTGAAGCCGCCAGCGCCGGTGCGGGCGAAACGCTTGGCCGCCCCGCGATTGGTTTTCATCTTCGGCATTTCAAATTACTCCACTCAATTCGCTAAACAATTTCGTTGAACAGCAAAACCATCACTTCAAAATGGTTACCACTTGACTCAATGCTTGCGCGGCGACATCACCATGATCGCCTGCTTGCCTTCCAGCTTCGGGTTCTGTTCGATCAGCGCCTGCTGATCCAGATCACCCTTCAAGCGTTCGATCAACTCGAAACCCAGTTCCTGATGCGCCAATTCACGGCCCTTGAAGCGCACCGTGATCTTGACCTTGTCGCCCTCTTCCAGAAAGCGCAGCAGCGCGCGCAGCTTGGTCTGGTAGTCGGCTTCTTCGGTCGTCGGCCGGAATTTCACTTCCTTGACCTGAATCTGTTTCTGCTTTTTTCGCGCGGCCTGCTGAGCTTTGTCTTTTTGATAGACAAATTTGCCGTAATCCATGATCTTGCAAACCGGCGGATCGGCATTGGGCGAAACCTCGACCAACTCCAGACCCTCACCTTCTGCTTTCGCAATGGCATCGCGCGTGAGCATGATGCCGACCTGACTGCCGTCCGAACCGATGACCCGTACCCGAGGCACGTTGATTTCTTCGTTCCGGCGATCCTGACGTTCCGCGCTTATAAAGCCATCCTCCCAACAAAAATAATCCCGGCCACTCGGCACCCGAGTAAACGGCCGCGGATTATAGGTTTGCCGGCCGCGCGTTACAAGCGCAGCAGCAAGGCATTCAGAATCTGTGGCGTCCCCACGGGGATTCGAACCCCGGTTCTCACCGTGAAAGGGTGGTGTCCTAGGCCTCTAGACGATGGGGACAGTGACCGCTTGAAAACAACTTGAATCTTGCAGCTTGAATATTTGGTGGAGCCAGACGGGATCGAACCGTCGACCTCCTGCATGCCATGCAGGCGCTCTCCCAGCTGAGCTATGGCCCCGAAACAGGCGCGAAAGTATAAGGGCTGGGCACACTCGCAACAAGCAATTTCGAGTTTTATTATGCGGCGCGTTCTCGCAGCGCAATTCATGCGGGATTTCGTTGCGTTACCAGGACTCACGTGCGGGCACTGTGTCGGCATCGCGGCTTCCGCTATTATTGTTGACTAGTCTCGATGTACTCAACTCGCAATCAACGATAAACAACTATGGCGACTGTCAGCACCAACGAAATGAAGTCCGGCACCAAGGTCCTGATCGACGGCGAACCGTTCGCCATCATCGATAACGAGTACCGCAAGCCCGGCAAAGGCCAGGCGACGAATACGCTGCGCATCCGCAATCTGAAGAACGGCCGCGTGCTCGAACGCACGCTGCGCTCCGGCGATAGCTGGGAAGTGGCCGATGTCGAGCAGACCGACATGCAGTATCTCTACAACGACGGCGAATTCTGGACCTTCATGGACCCCTCGACCTTCGAGCAGCTGCAGGCTGGTGCGGCGGCGATGGAAGACGCGAAGCAATGGTTGAAGGGCGAGGAAAGTTGCAGCGTACTGCTGTGGAATGGCGTGCCGCTGAGCGTGTCGGCGCCGAACACGGTGGAGTTGAAGATCACCGAAACCGACCCCGGCGTGCGCGGCGATACATCGGGCGGCGGTGGTAAGCCGGCGACGCTCGAAACCGGCGCCGTGATTCGCGTGCCTTTGTTCGTACAGTTGGGCGAAGTGGTCAAGGTGGACACGCGCACCGGCGATTATCTGGGGCGTATCGGCAAATAAGTTTTTGAAACATTTGAGGCTGAGCGAACAGGCCTGCGAAATCGGCGACGCCTGAATTAAAGAAGTGAGAAAAAGGGACTGAAAAAGCGCCGCAGCAAGGTTCTTTTTCGCTAATTGGCGCAAGATGCGGCGTCAGGATTCATGCAATCCAATCAATCAAGGGCAGGTCAGTGAAGATGGATGAGAACCGCAGAAAGGCTTTAGAAGTCGCACTCGGCCAGATCGAGCGCCAGTTCGGCAAGGGCGCGGTGATGCGCATGGGCACTGACGAGCGTCCGGAAGTGGAAGTGATTCCCACCGGTTCGTTGACGCTCGACGCCGCGCTCGGCATCGGTGGCGTGCCGCGCGGCCGCGTGGTCGAAATCTACGGCCCGGAATCGTCCGGCAAAACCACGCTGACGCTGCACATCGTCGCGCAGGCGCAGAAGCTCGGCGGTGTGGCCGCGTTCGTCGACGCCGAACACGCGCTCGATCCCGGCTATGCCGAAAAACTCGGCGTCAATATTCCGGATCTGCTGATCTCGCAGCCGGATACCGGCGAGCAGGCGCTGGAAATCGTCGACATGCTGGTGCGATCGAACAGTGTGGATGTCATCGTCATCGATTCTGTGGCTGCACTCGTGCCGAAATCCGAAATCGAAGGCGAGATGGGCGATGCCTCTGTCGGTGTGCAGGCGCGCCTGATGAGCCAGGCGCTGCGCAAACTCACCGGCAGCATCAACCGCAGCAAGACGCTGGTGATCTTCATCAACCAGCTGCGCATGAAGATCGGCATCATGATGCCCGGCCAGTCGCCGGAAACCACCACCGGCGGCAACGCACTGAAGTTTTATGCCTCGATGCGCCTCGACATCCGCCGCATTGGCGCGATCAAGAAGGGCGACGAAGTGGTCGGCAACGAAACGCGCGTGAAGGTCGTCAAGAACAAGCTGGCGCCGCCATTCAAGCAGGTGATTTTCGAGATCATGTACGGCGAAGGCATTTCGCACGAAGGCGAGTTGATCGACCTCGGCGTGGAACACAAGCTGGTTGAAAAATCCGGCGCCTGGTTCGCGTACAAAGGCAGCAAGATCGGTCAGGGCAAGGATAACGCCAAGACCTATCTGAAAGAACATCCGGAAGCTGCGGAAGAAATCGAAGCCGCGCTACGCGCGAAGCTGTTGCCGAATCGGAAGCTGGCAACGGCTGCTGCCGAGTAAGCGGCAAGTCAATTTATGCAAGGCAGAACGGATCGGCTGATTCTGCCGATCGTTCTGTCCTGGATGCGGCCGTCGCTTCGGTTGCGGCGTGAGGTCAATTGGCGTGGGTAACGACGCGGATAATCCGGACGACGATCTCGCCAACGAAGCCGAATCGAAATCCACATCGCGTGCGCGCGCCACTGCCTTGCGCGCGCTGGGCCGCCGCGAACTGAGCAGCCGCGAGCTGCAAAACAAGCTGAAATCCCAGGGTTTCGACGCAGCCTGCATCGAAAGTGTGGCGGAAGACATGGCCAGCACCGGCTGGCAGAGCGATCAGCGCTATGCCGAAATGCTGGTGCGTTCGCGCAGCTCGCACGGTTATGGTCCGCGCCGGATCAGCGCCGAACTGGCCGCACGCGGTGTCGAGGCCGAGATCATCAAAGAAGTGCTGGCCGCTGCCGAATGCGATTGGTCCGAACTGGCGCAGCAGATTTATCGCAGGCGTTTCAGTGCGGCTGCGAAGACTCCCTCTGAGCGCCAGAAGCGATACCGATTTCTGGCCGGACGCGGCTTCGATGGCGAGCAGATTCGCGCCGCCATGCAGCTGCCCGCGACAGACGACGCGGAATAGCCGCAAAACGTAGCCGCCGCGCCGCTTGCGCGGTAACATTCCGTCCCTTTTGCCGGTTTGAATCGCCGTCGCCGATGATGAACAGCAACCAGTTGCGCGCGAAATTCCTGGACTACTTCAAAGCCCAGGGTCATACCGTCGTGCGCAGCAGTCCGCTGGTGCCGGGCAACGATCCGACGCTGCTGTTCACCAACGCCGGCATGGTGCAGTTCAAGGACGTCTTCACCGGCCAGGACACGCGGCTTTACAAGCGCGCCGCCAGCAGCCAGAAATGCGTGCGCGCCGGCGGCAAGCACAACGACCTCGAAAACGTCGGCTACACCGCGCGACATCACACGTTTTTCGAGATGCTCGGCAACTTCAGTTTCGGTGATTATTTCAAGCAGGACGCGATCCGCTTCGCCTGGGAATTCATTACCTCGAAAGACTGGCTCGGCATCGACAAACGCCGCCTGCTCGTCACCGTTTATCAAACCGACGACGAGGCCTACGACATCTGGCACACGCAGATGGGCGTGGCGAAAGACCGCATCGTCCGCATCGGCGACAACAAGGGCGCGCCTTACGCCAGCGACAATTTCTGGGCGATGGGCGACACCGGCCCTTGCGGTCCCTGCACGGAAATTTTTTACGACCACGACCCGGATGGCAGCAAAGGCATCTACGGCGGCCCGCCGGGATCGCCCGAAGAAGATGGCGACCGCTGGATCGAAATCTGGAACGTCGTCTTTATGCAGTTCGATCGTGCGAAAGACGGCACGCTTAGCAAGCTGCCCGCGCCGAGCGTGGATACTGGCATGGGCCTGGAGCGCATCAGTGCGCTGATGCAGGGCAGCAACGATAACTATCAGATCGACACCTTCAGGCATCTGATCGGCGCGGTCGCCAAGCTTGCGGGTCAGGAACCTTATGCCAGCGCCTCGCAGAAAGTAATCGCTGATCACATCCGTGCGACCTGCTTCCTTATTACCGATGGCGTGATGCCGAGCAATGAAGGCCGCGGCTATGTGCTGCGCCGGATCATGCGGCGTGCGATTCGGCATGGCTACAAGCTCGGCCTGAGCGAAGCTTTTTTCTACAAACTCGTTGCACCGCTGGCCGAGGTGATGGGCGATGCTTACCCTGAGTTGTGCGAGAAGCAGGCGCAGCTCGAGAAAGCGATCCGCGCCGAGGAAGACAGTTTCGCGGCGACGCTCGACAAGGGCATGAAGCTGCTCGACGACGCGATCGGCAAGCTCAAGGATGCCATCATCCCCGGAGATGTGGTGTTCAAACTCTACGACACCTACGGCTTCCCGCTGGATCTCACTGCGGATATCGCACGCGAGCGCGGTTTGACGATCGACGAAGCGGGTTACGAACGCGACATGGAAGCCCAGCGTGCGCGTGCGCGGGCGGCCAGCAGCTTCAGTGCGGATTACTCGCAGAGTGCTGCAAAAGTTGAGGCCAAGACCGAATTCACCGGCTACGAGCTGCAAGGTCACGCGGCGAAAGTTTTGGCGATCATTCGCGGCGGGCAGCCGGTCGAGCAGCTTGAAGCGAGCGAGGAAGCCGTGGTGTTTCTGGATCGAACGCCGTTCTACGCGGAATCCGGCGGACAGGTTGGCGATGCCGGCGTGCTCACTGCGCCGGGTGTGCGTTTCAGCGTGAGCGATACGCAGTCGCTGAATCCGGAGGCGCGCGGGCACATCGGCAAGCTTGAGGCCGGACGTCTGCGCGTCGGCGACAACATCAAGGCGGAAATCGATACGGCGCGGCGCGATGCGATTCGCCGCAATCACTCGGCCACGCATCTGCTGCACGCGGCGCTGCGCACGGTGCTCGGCACGCATGTTTCACAGAAAGGTTCACTGGTTTCACCGGCACGCCTGCGTTTCGATTTCTCGCACGATAAACCGGTCAGTGCGACGGAAATCGAAGCGATCGAAAATATCGTCAACGCGCAGGTACTGGCGAATGTCGCCGGTGAAATCCGGCTGAGCAGTTACGACGAAGCGGTGGCTGCCGGCGCGATGGCGTTGTTCGGCGAGAAGTATGGCGATGTCGTGCGCGTGCTGAAATTCGGCGATTTCTCCACCGAGCTTTGCGGCGGTACGCATGTTTCGCGCACGGGCGATATCGGGCTGTTCAAGATCGTCGCCGAATCCGGCGTGGCGGCGGGCATTCGCCGCATTGAAGCGGTGACCGGCGAAAATTCGCTGGCGCTGCTGCGCGAACTCGATGGCCGTCTGCGTGAAGCCGCAGGTTTGCTGCGCGGCGGGCGCGATGAAGTGGTCGAAAAAACGCAAGGATTGCTGGATAAGAACAAGCAGCTCGAACGCGAACTGACGCAGCTGAAAGGCAAGCTGGCCTCCAACACCGGTGGCGAACTGGCGGCGCAGGCGCAGGAAATCGGCGGCGTAAAAGTCTTGATTGCGGCGATCGAAAATGCGGCGGGCAACGATTTGCGGCCGCTGCTGGATCAACTCAAGAACAAGCTCGGTTCCGGCATTATTCTGCTGGGTGCGGCGGCGGGCGAGAAAGTCAGTTTGATCGCGGGCGTTACCGCTGATCTCACCACAAAAGTGAAGGCCGGCGAGCTGGTCAATGTGGCGGCATTGATCGTCGGCGGCAAAGGCGGTGGCCGGCCCGACATGGCGCAGGCAGGCGGCAGCAAGCCGGTCGAATTGCCGGCGGCGCTCGATGCTGCGCGCGCCTGGGTCGGCGACAAATTAAAATCCTGAAATTCCTCAATTGAGCTTCAAAAAAAGCAAAACGCGGCGCGCGTGTTCGGCGCTGTTTGATGTTCTATCCCAAAAATAAAATGGCACTTCTGGTACAAAAATATGGCGGCACTTCGATGGGCTCGGTCGAGCGCATCGAGCATGTCGCGGGCAAGGTGGCGCTGGCGCGCGAGCGCGGGCATCAGATCGTGGTGGTGGTCTCGGCGATGTCGGGTGAAACCGATCGGCTGATCAAACTTGCGAAGAGCATGCAGGCGCGACCGAACCCGCGCGAGCTGGACCAGATGATTGCCACTGGCGAGCAGATTTCCACCGCGCTGCTGGCGATGGCGCTGGATAAGCGTGGCATTGCGGCGCGCTCCTATCTCGGTTCGCAGGTCGCCATCCGCACCGATCAGGCTTACAACAAGGCGCGTATCAAACAGATCGACGCCGAGCGTCTGCTGGCGGATTGCGCGGCGGGCATCGTGCCGGTGGTTGCCGGATTTCAGGGCGTGGATGAAGACGGCAACATCACCACGCTCGGCCGCGGCGGTTCGGATACGACTGGTGTTGCGCTTGCGGCTGCGTTGAAGGCCGACGAATGCCAGATTTATACGGATGTGGACGGTGTTTACACCACCGATCCGCGCGTGGAACCGCGCGCGCGGCGGCTCGATCGGATCACGTTTGAAGAGATGCTGGAACTCGCCAGCCTCGGTTCCAAAGTGCTGCAAATTCGTTCGGTCGAATTCGCCGGAAAATACAAAGTACCGCTGCGCGTGCTGTCCACATTCACCGAAGGGCCGGGCACGCTGATTACGCTTGAGGATGCTATTTCGATGGAAGACCCACTGATTTCCGGTATCGCGTTCGCACGCGATGAAGCGCAACTGACGGTGGCCGGCGTGCCGGATCGTCCCGGCATCGCCGCAGCGATTCTGGGGCCGATCGGCGAAGCCAATATCGAAGTCGACATGATCGTGCAGAACGTCGGCGCCGACGGCACTACCGACTTTACTTTCACCGTGAATCGCGGCGAATACGATCGCGCGGTCGAAATCGCCAACCGCATTGCGCAGGAGTTGAACGCCAAAGGCGTGCGCTCGGCGCTGGATATCGTCAAGGTTTCGCTGGTCGGTGTGGGCATGCGTTCGCACGCCGGAATCGCCGCGAAGATGTTTCGCACGCTGGCGGAAGAGCGCATCAATATCCGCATGATTTCCACCTCGGAGATCAAGATTTCAGTGGTCATCGAAGACAAATACCTGGAACTCGCGGTGCGTTCCCTGCATCAGGCTTTTGAACTTGCGGAAGCGGCATCGCCGTAATTTGGCCCGAAAAGCGCTGTAAATTCCGCCAAAGATGAAAATAAAGTTGCAACTCATTTGGGGTAGTGCCCGTAATCAACCAGTGTGGGCGTTGAAGCGGGAATCGGTTTACAGCGGTGCATAAACAAGGGAAAAAGCATGCTGATCTTGACAAGGCGAGTTGGGGAAACATTGATGGTGGGCGAAGAAATCAGCATCACGGTGCTCGGTATAAAGGGCAGCCAGGTGCGGATCGGTGTGAATGCGCCGAGAACTGTAAGCGTTCACCGCGAAGAAATTTTCGAGCGCATCCGCAGCGAGCGCGGCGAAGAAATCACGCCGAAAACGACGGCCTGATGCACACCGCCGCTGCGGGCGCAAGCCCTTAAATATCTGCGCTAAACGGCGGAGAAGTCTTTACCTTCCGCTGGTCCGCGGCTATCCTAGCGCCGCTTTGCAAGAAGCCCTGCTCTCGGCTCGCGGGAGAGATGGCCGAGTGGACGAAGGCGCGCCCCTGCTAAGGGCGTATAGGGTTTATCCCCTATCGAGGGTTCGAATCCCTCTCTCTCCGCCACGAGTAGAAGAGTTTTTTGTTGCTGCATGCGCCCGTAGCTCAGTTGGATAGAGTACCTGGCTACGAACTAGGGGGTCGGAGGTTCGAATCCTTCCGGGCGCACCATTTATACATCCATTGATGGCTAGAGATGTCCAGATCACCGCGCTTTTGCGCGGTTTTTTTGTTGGGTTGCCGTTTCTCCGTCCACTATCGTCTATAGGGAATCCAAGGCTCGAATCGGGTGACAAGCTGGGTGACTTGAAGCGTAAGCACTCTTTCTGCACCGCGTTACCCGACCTGCCGATCCATCCCTTGATTCTTGAGCACTGCCCGCTCGCCGCGCGACTTCAGTCGGGCCTTCGCGCCTCAAGCGTATAATTTTTCAATGTCGACCACGCTGCTTTATTCCGACCTCGCCCGCACACTGACGGCGATTGGTTCGCGTCAGGAAGTTTCGGCTTTTCATGGCGCGCTTTGCGGGGCTTTGTGCCGCGAAACGCCGCAGGCGCTCGATCCGGCGAGTTTGCTGGAAGACGATGATCTGGCTGTGGATGCCGTCAGCGCTACGCAGTTGCGCGACTTCTGCGAGCAAGCGATTGCCTCGTTCAGCGATGCCGAACTCGGCTTCCAGCCTTTGCTGCCGGACGATGCCGCGGCTTTGAACGAACGCGCGCAGGCGCTTGCGGCGTGGTGCGAAGGCTTTCTGTTCGGGCTGTCGGCGCGGGTGAAGTTCGATCTGCGCGCGTGTTCGGAGGAAGTGCGCGAAGTGGTTGCGGATTTCACCCAGTTCACCCGCGCATCGATCGGCGCGGGCGACGATCTCGAAGTCGAAGAAAGCGCTTACGCGGAGTTGGTTGAATACATCCGCGTCGGCGCGCAATTGGTTTACATGGAATTGCATCCGCGGCCGGCTGCTGCTGCGGATGCCGGCTACAACAAGACTCTGCACTGATGTGCCGCCTCTGCACGTTCTGAAACCCGCATCAAATCCGCATCCTATTCGTATCGAATCCGGAACCTAATTTTCATGCCGATTCCAACCGCTGTCGAACTCACGGAAACCGCCGCCCGCCGCGCCAGGCTGCTGCAAACGATCGGCGCGCAAGGTATTGCCATCGTGCCGGCCGCGCGCGAGGTGATCCGCAACCGCGATTCGCATTACAAATTCCGTCAGGACTCGGACTTCTGGTACCTCACCGGATTCAATGAGCCGGATGCGCTGGCAGTGCTCGCGCCCGGACGCAAGGAAGGTGCATTTCTGTTGTTCACGCGGCCGCGCGACAAGGCCCGCGAAATTTGGGATGGCCGCCGTGCCGGGCCGGAAGGCGCAGTGAGTGACTATGGCGCCGATCAGGGTTTTGTGATCGATCAATTCGAGACGATGTTGCCGAAGCTGCTGGCCGGCCGCACGCAGATTTTTTACACGCTCGGCGAGCATCCGCAGTGGGATGCGAAATTGACCGCGACTGTGCGAGAAATCCGCGAGGTCTCGCGCCGCGGACCGGATGCGCCGAGCAGTTTCGTCTCGCTCGACACTACGCTGCACGAGCAGCGTCTGATCAAAACTCCCGCCGAATTGCAGTTGATCCGCAAGGCCTGCGAAGTCTCGGCCGCCGCGCACGTGCGCGCGATGCGCGCGACCAAACCCGGTTGCTGGGAATGGCAGGTCGCGGCCGAAATCCACAACGAATTCGAGCAGAACGAAATGGAGCCGGGCTATGGTTCCATCGTCGGCGGCGGCGACAACGCTTGCATCCTGCATTACAAGGAAAACGAAGCGCAGTTGCGCGATGGCGATCTTTTGCTGATCGATGCCGGCGGCGAATATCGCGGCTATACCGCCGACATCACGCGCACGTTTCCGGTGAACGGAAAATACAGCGGTGCGCAGAAGGAAGTCTACGAAGTCGTGCTGGCTGCGCAGAAAGCCGCGATTGCGGAACTCAAACCGGGAATTTCTTCCGCGCGGCCGCATGAAGAGGCCACGCGCGCGCTCACCGAAGGCCTGGTCGCGCTCGGCCTGCTGAAAGGCGATGTCACCGAACTGATCGCCACCGAAAAACATCGGCAGTTCTACATGCACGGCACCGGTCATTGGCTCGGGCTCGACGTACACGATGTCGGCCGCTACAAGCTTGAAGGCCGTCCGCGGCCATTCCAATCCGGCATGGTGATGACGGTTGAACCCGGCCTGTACATCGCGCCGGATACGGCCGGTATCGATCCGCGATTCCTCGGTATCGGCATCCGCATTGAAGACGACGTGCTGGTCACCGACGCCGGCCCGGAAGTGTTGACTGGCGGTGTACCGAAAGACGTGGCCGAAGTCGAAGCTGCGATGCGCGCTTGAAGTCGCGCTGAAAAAGGCGCCGGTTCATCTCATGGCCCTCGAAAAAAATCCGGTCGTGCTCGAATCGGCCGTGGCCTTGCGTTGCATGAATTGCGAGTCGCCGCTAGGCGGTTATTTCTGTGCGCATTGCGGTCAGGAAGCGATGATCGAAACGCCGACGGTGGGCGAATTCGTCCGCGAATTCCTGCAGGACCAGATGGCGCTGGAAGGCAAGCTGCTGCGCACCTTGCGCGTGCTGGTCGGCAAGCCGGGCCAGCTCACGCTGGATTACATCGATGGCCGCCGGCAACGCTACATCCGTCCGCTGCGCTTGTACCTGACGCTCAGCGTGGTTTACTTCGCCGTCTCCGGTTTGACTGGCAGCGATGCGGCCACCTCATCGAAACACAAGCCCGACAAGCCGGCTGCGACAGCGGCAATCAATGCAGCTTCGAGCAAAAACAAAGCCGCCACCGCCGCGAAACATTCCGATGCCGATGCCAGCAAAGACTCGGCTCCAGAGCCGGACGCCGATAGCGATGACAAGAATGACGACAAGGATGTCGACGACAATCTGCCACCAAAAGCTGCGCAATCAACCCTCGCGCAGACCGCGCTAGCCGCATCGCTCCCAGCTGCGCACGACGCAAAAAATTCCGCGCACTCGAAGGATAATGCCGCGCAGCCCAAGGCCGACAAGCGCGATCAAACGCCTGCCGATACCAAGACGAGTGCCGGATTCAAATGGGATCACAGCGACGGCGTCGACTCACCAGACTACGATCAGCTGCGCGATTTCAAGACCGGCTATGGCGCGCTGGACGCCCGTATCCAGCGCTTCTTCGATCGCCCGCAATCGCGTGCGCTGAACGATTTCCAGAACGCGCTGAAGAACGACGCACCTGTCGCCGTATTTTTCGTGCTGCCGCTCTTCGCCGCGCTGTTGCAGATCGGCTACCTGCGTCATCACCTGCGCTATGGCGCGCATGTGCTGTTCTCGCTGCACTTTCATGCCTTCGTTTTTTTTGATCTGCTGCTGGCAAACCTCGCAAGCCTGACCCCGCTGCACAGCTTCGACAGCTTGTTGATAATCGCCATTCCCGTGTACCTTTTATTCGCGCTGCGGCGGGTTTACGGCGGCGGCAACTGGAGCACCGGCTTCTGGGTATTCTGCATGCTGATCTTGCACGCGATCTTCATCGGCATCGCGCTGTTTCTGGCGGCGATCGTCTCGGTGGCCATCAATGGTTGAATCGGCCGCGATCAACAAGCCGGATTACGACATCGCCATCGTCGGTGGCGGCCTGGTTGGTGCGAGTCTCGCCGTGGCGCTGGCGGAGTCATCATGGCGCATCGTCCTGATCGAAGCCGCACAGCCGCCGATCAGCCAGCCGGCTTGGGACGAGCGTTGCATCGCGCTGAACGATGCCAGCCGCCGCATCTTTGAAACGCTCGGCATCTGGCGCGAACTCGAACCCGACGCCATGCCGATTCTGGCGACGCATATTTCTGAACGCGGCTGCTTCGGTACCGCGCGTTTCAGCGCCGCCGACGCCGGCCTCGAAGCGCTCGGCTACAACGTGCCGCTGCGTGCGATCGGTGCGGCGCTGTGGCAACGCCTGCGTGATAGCCGTGTGCAAGTGCTATGTCCGGCGCGGGTTACGGCGGTGAGTGTGAATACCGATCGAGTTGAATTGCAGATCGTCAGCGCCGAGCCAAATGTGGCCGATCAAGATTCAGCATCCGCATCAACAACGATCAGCGCTCGATTGCTGGCCGCAGCCGACGGCGCGCAATCCGCGGTGCGCGCGCTGCTCGGCATCGGCGCGCAGACCCGCGACTACGCGCAGCACGCGGTGGTGTCGGCCGTGCGCCTGTCGCGGCCGCATGCCGGCGTGGCTTACGAGCGCTTCACCACCTCTGGTCCGCTCGCGCTGATTCCCAAAACGAATCTCGGCGCGCGCGACAATTGCAACGCCGCCTCGCTGGTCTGGACCTTGCCGAGCGAACAGCTGTCGGCCGCGCTGGATGCCAGTGATTACGACTATCTGCAACAGGCGCAGACTGTTTTCGGCGGCAGGCTCGGCCGCTTCACCGAACTCGGCCGCCGCTTCGCGTATCCGCTCGCGCGCGTGATTGCCGAGGTCAGCAAGGTGCCGCGCGTTGCGCTGCTCGGCAACGCCGCGCAGAGCCTGCATCCGGTGGCCGCGCAAGGGTTCAATCTGGGCTTGCGCGATGTTGCCGGACTCGCCGGCCTGATCGCGGAGATCAACGATGCGGACGATCCTGGTGCGGCCGATCTGCTGGCCGGCTTCAGCGCGCTGCGCGCGGGTGATCGCAGCCGTGTCAGCGGCTTCACCGATCTGATGGTGCGTACTTTCTCCAATCGCCTGCCGGGATTGGCACAGACGCGGCATTGGGGTCTGGTCGCGGTCGACTTGCTGCCGGGCTTGCGCGAAAGCGTGCTGCGTCAACATCTGGGGCATTTCGGGCTGCCGGCGGGTGCTGCGCGTTGATCCGCCATCCGATCCGCTATGGTCATGCCGATGATCGATCCGATGAAATTTGCGGTGCAATGAACCGGCATCCGATGCAGGAAATTCCGCGCCTTGTGCTGCTCGCAGGTTTCAGCGGCTTGCTGTTGATGATTACCGCAACTGCCGCGGCCGATCCCGCCGTTGCGGTTCCGCAAGCATCAATCTCGGTCGATCGTCCGGCCGCAACTCCGGCCGCGGCAGCCGCACCGTCGCCAGTTGCTGCTGCGACACCGGCACCCGCGCCCGCGCCAGTTCCCGCATCGCCGGGGATTCCGGCGCCGTCGAAAAATGCCGCGGCTGCGCCCGAACATTCGCTCAACGATTCGCTCGACAATGTTATTCAGACTCTGCAGAACGAGCAATCGCGCGCGGCCCTGTTGACACAGCTGAAGGCACTCAAAGCCGCCACTGCGCAAGCCGATGTCGACACACCCGAGGACGGCTCCCCCGGTTTGATCGGCGCAGTTGCCAGCGGCTTCGGCTCGATCGAAACACAGCTGCGCAGCCGCGATACGGTGGTCGATTCCTGGAGCCGGCGATTGACCGCAGCGGCGCAGCAATTCGGCACCATCTTCCAGCGCTCGCCGGAACCGATCGTCGACAGCCTGATGATGTTGCTGCGCGTGCTCGGTATCTGGGGCGGGCTGGCCATCGCCCTGCTGGCGATCGCGCGCGCGATCGAACGCGTGCTGAAACTGCCGCGGCCGTTGCCGCCGGATGCCCGCACACGCGATCTGTTCGGCTATGTGCTGTGCCGCGTCGCGCCGTGGGTGATCGCGTTCTATGTGACTGTGCATTTCACGGTGACGCCAACACCGTCGCTGGGCCGGATGCTCGGCTTGATGTCGGCTTATGTCGTGGTCTGTGGCGCGGTGTTCACCACGGTTTGCCTGCTGTTGTTTTCGCTATTTGGCGGCGGTCATCGCCGGCCGGCATTTCGCGTGCTGCTACGACGTGCGCAAGTGCTGTTGTTCTTCACCGGCGCGTTCGCAGCACTCGGCGATGCTACCACCAACGTGCGCGTGGTCGCGCTGTTAGGGCACGATCTTGCGAGTGTGATTTCCACGTTCGCAGACCTCAGCGCTGCGGTCGTCGCGGGCCTGTTCGTGCTGCGTTTCCGCCGTGCGATCGCGCATCTGATCCGCAACAGCAGCTACACCGCGCGCCATGCAAATCGTTTCAATACCGAGGCGCTGCGGTTCTTTGCGGCGGTCTGGAATTTGCCGATTTTGTTGCTGGTGACGATCTCATCACTGCAAACCCTGCTGACGATCCACCGCGAAAATCAGGCGCTGCGCCGCGCGATCGCAACGTCCGGCCTGATGGTGCTGGGCTTTCTGGCGACCGCGATGGTACGCCGCGGTTTCGCGCTGGCGAGCGAACGGCGCGCCCGGCGTTTGCGCCCGGCGCCGTATCTCGATCGATTCCTCAAAGTGCTGCACGCGGTAATGGTATTCGCCGTCTGGCTCGTCGTACTTGAATTGGCTTCGCAGTTATGGGGCGGTTCTGCATGGGCGTGGGCGCATGAAAGCGCGACTGGCCAGCGCGTGGCGACGTCATTGTTCGGCATCGTTTCCACCATTCTCGCCGGCTCGCTGTTGTGGATTTTGCTCGACACCGCGATCCGCGAAGCGATCACGCCGAGCCGTCCGCGCCGCGGCCGCGTGCCCAGCACGCGCGCGCTGACGGTGCTGCCGCTGGTACGCAACGCGCTGTTTCTGGTACTGCTGGTGGTCGGCGTCATCGCCACGCTGGCGAATCTTGGCATCAACGTCACGCCACTGATCGCCGGTGCCGGCGTCATCGGCATCGCACTGGGCCTCGGCGCGCAGACCTTGGTGAAGGACATGCTCACCGGCGTTTTCATCCTGATCGAAGACACGATTGCTGTGGGCGATGTGGTGGAAATGGACAGCCGTTCCGGCACCGTCGAAGGACTGACGATTCGCACCGTGCGGCTGCGCGACGGCGACGGCGCGGTGCATGCGATTCCATTCTCGGAAATCAAGACGATCAAGAACCAGTCGCGCGAATTCAGCTATGCCGTCTTCAATGTGCGCATCACCTACGATTCGGATGTCGACGAAGCACTCAAGCTGATCCGCGAAACCGGCGCCACGCTGTTGCACGATCCGATCCTGCGGCGCGACATCATCGGCGCGCTCGAAGTGTTCGGTCTGGATAAATTCGACAGCGGCGCGGTGGTGTTGCAAGCGCGGCTGAAAACGCGGCCGCTGCGGCAATACGATGTCATCCGCGCCTTCAATCGCCTGCTCAAGGAAAAAATCGATGCGAGCCAGGCAACTCATTTCGCCACCGGTGTGCAGTCGCTGCGCTTGTTGCCCTCGGGTTCGTCCACGCCGGCCCTGAGCGCGCAGGATGCGGAATCGTTGCTCGCTCCCAATACTCATCAGGAAGCTCCGTATGCGCCATGACGTTCGCCATGAAATCCTGGTCGTCGGCGGCGGCCCGGTCGGTGCTGCCGCAGCGCTCGCTCTGCACGACGCCGGCTTCGATGTCGCGCTGATCGAACGCGGCAGCGCGCCGCCGCAATGCAAGCCCGACGAATACGATCCGCGCATTTACGCGATTACGCCTGCATCCCAGCAATTACTGGCGGATTTGCAAGTCTGGCAGCCGCTCGTCGCGGCGCGCATCAGCCCTTATACGCAGATGAAAATCTGGGAGCGCGGGCCGGCGCAAGCGCTGAAATTCAACGCCGCCGATGCCGGCCGCGCGCAGTTGGGCTGGATCGTCGAACACGGTTTGATCGCGCACGCGCTGTGGTCTCGGCTCAATACGCTTGCATCGGATCGCGTGGCCTTGCATATCGAGGCGGCGATCACGCACGTGGAATTCAGCGATGAGGGCGCCAGCATCGAGCTCGACGACGGCCGCAGACTGCAAGCGCGTCTGTTGATTGCCGCGGATGGCGCGGCTTCGCAGATGCGTGCATTTGCTGGCATCGAAACGCTGCAATGGGCTTACGGTCAACGAGCGATCGTCTGCCATATCCGCACGCAAGCACTGCATCGCAAGACCGCATTCCAGCGTTTTTTGAAAACCGGTCCACTGGCACTTCTGCCACTGGCCGATGGGCGCTCGTCGATCGTCTGGTCGGCCGACGATGCGCTGGCTAAAGACTTGCTCGGGCTCGATGAAACTGCTTTCCGCCAGCGGCTGAGCCAGGCCAGCGAAGGCGTACTCGGCGAGATTCTCGAAGCCACGCCGCGCATCGGCGTGCCGCTGCAACTGCTGCACGCGAGTGACTATGCTGCAGCTTCAATGGTGCTGGTGGGCGATGCCGCGCATGCGATTCATCCGCTCGCCGGGCAGGGGGTGAATCTGGGCTTCGCCGACGTGCACACGCTGGTGGCAACGCTGGCCGAAGCCCGCGCCGCGCGCCGCGACTGGGCCGGCGCACGCGCACTCGCGCGCTATGCCCGCGCACGCAAGGCACACAATCTCGAAATGCTGGCCTTGACCGATACGCTGTACCGCGCGTTCCGTCACTCGTTGCCCGGCCTGCGCGCCGCACTCGGTTTCGGCATGAGCGCTGTCGATCGAATCGCACCGCTCAAATCCTGGCTCGGCCGCCGCGCGGCCCAGGCTTGATCGATCGCTATGTTCAGAGTCATGAAAATGGGTTTTTAAGGCGATGGCGTCGCCACGGATTCTCGTACAACTGCCAATTCCAGCAGCTTGCTGAAATTGCCTAGCGAAAGCAGGTGAGCATAGATCGCGCGCAGCGCGTCGCCACGCAAGGCGCTGAGTTGATCGATGCTCAAAGCATCGAAGCCTGAAGGGTCGATCTGGTACAAACCATCCAAGCGCAACTGCGCGCTGGTGTTCGGAAAGCTGATTGGCGCGAACGGGATGATAAGGCCTAGGGCATTGATCTCCTGAACTAGCTTCAAGGTGCGTTGACGCGCGGCTTCTGCCGCTTCTACAAGATCGCGGATTGGATTCCAAGCGTTAGTGGCTTCGCCCTGAGCATTGAATAGCGGCTTGGACGAAGGCACCAGCTGGTCTTCCTGTACGCAGATGAGGCTCTGCGCTTCGGCACCAGGCGGGCCGCCCGTCGCTTGTGCCACGCAAAAAGGATAGCGCCGCAGGTAGGCTGGCACGTAAGCCAGCTGTCGCCATTGGCCAGTACCATCGACGAACAAATTTTGCTGTGTTCTTACGCCGAAAATCGCAACTGGCACTAAATCGCCCCCGGCAGTATCGCGAACAAAAGCGATTGGATAATCAAGCGCCGCGCGTGCCAGTTCTGCGGAGGTCAGGAACGCGAGGTTGAGCGATTTTGCCCAAGCAAAATCAAGGTCGGGCCGGACACCAAGTCCGGCGTGACGGTTGCGATCGAGCAGTGCGATAGGGCCGTAGCCGGGCGGTGGCGTGAGGCGTGTAGTTTCAGTCATCTCTGGATTATGAAGTAGCGCGTATCCGCACAGCTAGACTCAAGTGGCGTTGACATGGCAAGTCAAAAAATATTCTGGCTCTCGCCAGCAAGCTCTGAGGCTGCTATCGTTAGCGCCAGCAACGAAGTTCGTGCGAGAGACCGCCTCAGTTCACCGAAGCGGCGCCGAAGGCGCAAACCCGCCCGGAATCGCTCAGGCAAAAGGAGCACGATCTTCGCTAACTCTGGAGAGCAGCCGTCTCACCGCGGCTCACCGATGGGGCAGGAGCAATGGCGCTCTGAACTCTCAGGTACCCAAGACAGAGGGGCGGTTCGACTTCAACATTCACGAGTCCTGAACCGCATGCTCAAACAAACTGCTTTGCACGCAGAACATCTCGCCCTCGGCGCGAAGCTGGTGGATTTCGCCGGTTGGGACATGCCGATTCAATACACGTCGCAGCTCGATGAGCACCATGCCGTGCGGCAAGCTGCGGGCATGTTCGACGTGGCGCACATGGCGGCGGTGGATCTGCACGGCGCGCGCGTACGCGAGTTCCTACGATTGCTGCTGGCGAACGATGTCGCCAAATTGAAGGTGCCGGGCAAAGCCCTGTATTCCTGCATGCTCGAAGAAACCGGCGGCGTGATCGACGACCTGATCGTCTATTTCGTCGAGGAAGGCCATTTCCGGCTGGTGGTGAATGCGGGCACCACGGAGAAAGATCTCGCCTGGCTGCGGCAACACGCTGCGGCGTTCGGTGTGGAAATCAAGCATCGAACCAATCTCGGCATTCTCGCAGTGCAGGGTCCGCAGGCGCGTGAAAAAGTCTGCGCATTGCTGCCTGCTGAATTCGCCGAACGTGCGCTGGCCTTGACGCCATTCAGCGCCGCCTGGTCCGGCGAACAGTTCATCGGCCGCACCGGCTACACCGGCGAAGACGGCTTTGAATTGATCCTGCCGCATGCAGACTTGCTCGCGTTCTGGAAATCCCTGCTCGCAGCCGGCGTGAAGCCCTGCGGCCTCGGCGCACGCGACACCTTGCGGCTCGAAGCCGGCATGAATCTGTATGGGCTGGATATGGATGAAAGCGTCAGTCCGCTCGAATGCGGCCTCGCGTGGACCATCGCTTGGTCGCCCGACGAGCGTCATTTCATTGGCCGCAAAGCGCTCGAAGCGCAGCGCGCAGCACCCCCGCGCAAGAATGTTGGTCTGGTGCTGGAGGGGCGCGGCGTTTTGCGCGCACACATGCCGGTGCGCAGTGCAGGCGGTGCCGCGATTGGCGAAACCACCAGCGGCGGCTTCGCACCGACGCTGAAAGGTTCTATCGCGTTCGCGCGCGTGGCTGGCAGCAGCAACGGCCCTTATGAAGTTGAGGTGCGCGGGCAGTGGCTGCCAACGCGCGAGGTCAAACCGCCGTTCGTTCGCAATGGAAAAGTTTTAGTCTGAAATTAGCATCGCATGATGAGCACGCCGTTCGCGGCGCACACCCTATCAACACAGGAGCGTTTCGATGAGCAAAATCCCCACCGAATTGAAGTACGCGAAGTCGCACGAATGGGTCAAGAAATTGCCGGATGGCAGTGTGCTGATCGGTATTACCGATCATGCGCAAGCCGCACTCGGCGATCTGGTTTTCGTCGAAGTGCCGAAGGCCGGCCGCAAGCTCGCTGCCGGCGAAGCGAGCGCGGTGGTGGAATCGGTGAAAGCGGCGTCGGATGTTTACGCGCCGATCGCCGGTGAAGTGATCGAGGCCAATCCCAAACTCAGCGACACGCCGGAAACGCTGAATACCGATCCTTACGAATCCGGCTGGCTGTGGAAACTGAAGCCGGCGAATCCAGCCGATGTGGATGCGCTACTCGACGCCGCAGCGTATGAAAAATCGCTGGCCGATTAAATCCAAAGTCCGTCGGCATTCATTCGGATTGATGCAGCCGGCAGCAGCGTAAATCCTCAACACCTTTCGAGATCAAGATGCCTTTCATTCCGCACACCGAAACCGATATCCGCGAAATGCTCGCCGTGATCGGCGCACCGGATATCGACTCCTTATTCAGCGAAATTCCCGCGGAATTGCGTTGCAAAGGTTTGAAGCAGGTGCCGCCAGGCCTTGCCGAAATGGAGGTCTCGCGGCTGATGCGTAGCCGTGCGGCAACCGATGGCACCCTGATCAACTTCTGCGGCGCCGGCGCTTACGAACACCACATTCCCGCAGCGGTTTGGGAGATCACCACGCGCGGCGAATTCTATTCGGCCTACACGCCTTATCAGGCCGAAGCCAGCCAGGGCACGCTGCAATTGCTCTACGAATATCAGAGCATGATGTGCGCGCTCACCGGTATGGACGTGAGCAATGCCTCGATGTACGACGGCGCCTCCGCGCTGGCCGAAGCGCTGCTGATGGCGGTGCGTGCGAACAGCGTCAATACCAGTGCAAAAGTGCTGCTGCCGAAAGCCTTACATCCTTATTACTCGGAAGTCGTTACTGCGGTGACCCATGCGCAAGGTTTGCGCCTGACGGCAGTGAATTACGATGCGCGATCCGGCCAGACCTCCTTAACGCAATTCCAGACTTATGAAGGTTCGGCGCCGACCGCCGTCGTCATCGCGCAGCCGAACTTTTTCGGCACGCTGGAAGATGTGGATGCGATTACCGATTGGGCGCATGCGCAAGGCGCGCTGGTGGTCGCAGTGGTCAATCCCATCTCATTGGCACTCCTCAAGCCGCCCGGCGAATGGGGCGCGAAAGGTGCCGATATCGTCGTCGGCGATGGCCAGCCGCTCGGTGCGCCGCTATCGTCCGGTGGACCTTACTTCGGTTTTCTCACGGCCAAGCAGGCGTTGGTGCGGCAGATGCCCGGACGCATCATCGGCCGTACGGTCGATCTCGATGGACGCCCCGGTTATGCGCTTACCTTGCAGGCGCGCGAGCAGCACATCCGCCGCTCCAAAGCGACTTCGAATATCTGTACCAATCAAGGTTTGCTGGTCACCGCAGCGACCATCCATATGTCGCTGCTCGGTGCGGAAGGTCTTGAACGTGTGGCCGCGCATTCGATGACGAATACCGCCGCGCTGGTCGAAACACTCACTGCGATTGAAGGTGTCATCGCCGTATTCAGCGGTGCGGGTTTCCATGAAGCGGTGCTGCGTCTGCCGAAAGCGGTAGCGCCGGTGTTGGAAAAATTGGCCGCGCACAACATCCTTGGCGGTTTCGATCTGTCGCGGCATTTTCCGGAACTGGGTCACGCGCTGCTGGTTTGCGCCACCGAAACGCGCACGGGGGAAGACATCACCTTATACGCAAGCGCACTGCGGGAAGCACTCCAATAATCCGCAAGCAGAACTCCTTAACTCATAACAAACGAGAGGCAAACACAATGGCAACGATTACTCTGCATGGCACACCGGTAACCACTAGCGGCGAGCTGCCGGCGGTTGGAATCGAAGCGCCGGGTTTTCGCCTGGTGGATTTGCAATTGAAGGAAAAAACGCTGCACGACTACGCTGGCAAGCGCAAGGTGCTGAACATTTTTCCATCGGTGGACACGCCCACCTGTGCGATGTCGGTGCGCCAGTTCAACGCCAAGGCTGCCAGCGCAAAAGATACCGTGGTGTTATGCATTTCCTTCGATCTGCCATTCGCGCAAAAGCGATTTTGCGGCGCCGAAGGCATTACTAATGTAGAGATGTTGTCGCTGATGCGCGGCCGTAATTTCGCCAAGGATTATGGACTCCTGATCGAAACCGGACCCCTGGCAGGCGTTACTGCGCGTGTTGTCATAGTCCTCGATAGTGATAACAAAATCCTGCACACCGAGCTGGTCAAGGAAATCGGGGATGAACCGGATTACGCAGCGGCGTTGAAAGCACTCACTTGACGACTCCTTGACTCAAGTGATGTTGTGAGATTCCAGTAAGGATATCCAGAAGTGCAACCGAAGTGATTGTGATATGACCCTGAATACTGCGCCGAACCTTAAACCGATTCTGCAGCCGGACCCGATCCGAACCGCCATTCATGCCGGCGCACCAGCCGCCGCCGAGCCGCTGATTTTTGAAGTCTCGCGTGTCGGCCGGCGTGCGGCAGCGCAGAGCCCTTTGCAGCCACTGCCGGTGAAATTGCCGGATGCGCTGAAGCGCAAGTCGCCCGCCGCGCTGCCGCAGGTTTCGGAACTGCAAGCGGTGCGGCATTTCACGCGGCTGTCGCAGCTTAATTTCAGTATCGACACGCACTTTTATCCGCTCGGTTCGTGCACGATGAAATACAACCCGCGTGCCTGCAATACGCTGGCGATGCTGCCGCAGTTTCTCGGCCGGCATCCGCTCGCGCCGGAATCGCACAGTCAGGGTTTTCTCGCCTGCATGTTTGATCTACAGGAGATTCTGAAGGATGTGACCGGCATGGCCGGTGTGAGCCTCACGCCGATGGCCGGTGCTCAGGGCGAGTTTGCGGGTGTGGCGATGATTCGCGCTTATCACCAAGCGCGCAAGGATGACGCCCGCACCGAAATTCTGGTGCCTGATGCCGCGCATGGCACCAATCCGGCAACGGCGACGATGCTCGGCATGAAGGTGAAGGAAATCCCGACCGATGCGCAGGGCGATGTCGATGTCGAAGCGCTCAAAGCTGCAGTCGGCCCGCAGACGGCCGGCATCATGCTGACCAACCCGAGTACGCTCGGCGTGTTCGAGCGCAACATCAAGCTGATTGCGAAAATCGTCCACGAAGCCGGCGGTCTGCTGTATTACGACGGTGCCAATCTCAACGCGATTCTCGGCGAAGTGCGGCCCGGCGACATGGGCTTCGACGTGATCCACATGAACCTCCACAAGACGTTCTCCACGCCGCATGGCGGCGGTGGGCCGGGTGCTGGTGCGGTGGGTGTGAGCGAGCGCTTGAAGCCGTTCATGCCGATTCCAGTTGTGGGCAAAGCCGGCGATCAATACCAATGGCTCGACGAACGTGATCTGCCGCAGAGCATTGGCCGCTTGAGCACGTTCATGGGCAACGCCGGCGTGCTGCTGCGTGCGTACATCTACGCGCGCCTGCTCGGCCGCGAAGGCATGCACCGCGTCGCCGAGTTCGCCACGCTCAATGCCAATTATTTACAAGCTTCTCTGCGCGCGCGCGGCTTCGATCTGGCGTTTCCACAACGCCGCGCCACGCACGAATTCATCATTACACTGAAGCGGCAGAAGCAGGCGATCGAACTCACCGCCACCGACATTGCCAAGCGCCTGCTCGATTACGGTTTCCACGCGCCAACCGTTTACTTTCCATTACTGGTGCCGGAATGTCTCCTGATCGAACCCACCGAAACCGAAGATAAGGAGACGTTGGACAAGTTCGTCGAAGCGCTCTGTGCGATCTGGGAAGAAGCCAAGCAGGACATCCAGTTCGTGAAAGGTGCGCCGTATACGATGCCGGTGAGACGGCTGGATGATGTTAGAGCGGCGCGGCAGTTGGATTTGAAGTGGGCGTCCAATCCGACTTAGGCATGCTCGTCAAGACGTTATCACTAGATCGTAGCGTCATATGCTTTTCTGCGTATGCCGAATGCAATTGGGACGAAAAAATGTCGCATGCTGAGTATCGTGAGTGCTTGCAGTCGTCCGCGGACAAGACTGAAAGAGAGGTGGCTGCGTCACAAACAGCACTGCAAGGTCGAATAGAACACTGGGATCAAGAAGCGAACTACAAGCAAGAAGCCCTAAAATCGCTAAAAGATTCCGGTCTGCGGTTTAGCGAGTTCAAGGCAGCTCAGTGCAGCTTTGAGGCGTCAGCTGCTGCTGAAGGCAATGGTGCGGGAGACATTCGGCTGGCATGCGAGGATCGGCTCAATCAAAGTTACGTTGGCGAGCTACAGAGGCGCTAGGGTACGCTTTGAGTTTAGTTAGTAGTTAGTCAGCTAGGGTGGTCAAGCTTCATCTGCCCACGCGGGATGAGCACACGGTGGGCAGATAAAACCTGCCCACCCTACGATAGAAGCGACTCAATAAAGGACTCAAAAAGATAATGTCAGCGTTGATCTGCGGTTCGATGGCTTACGACACCATCATGGTGTTTTCCGGTCACTTCAAGAATGAAATCCTGCCGGACAAGGTTCACATTCTGAATGTATCTTTTCTGGTGCCGGAACTACGGCGCGAGTTTGGCGGTACGGCGGGCAATATCGCTTACAACCTGCACCTGCTCGGCGGCGAAGCGCTGCCGATGGCGACGGTGGGTAAGGACTTCGGTCTGTACACCGCGTGGCTGGACAAGCATGGCATCAATCGGACTTATCTGAAACCGATCGACGAGGCCTACACCGCGCAGGCGTACATCACCACCGATCTCGACGATAACCAGATCACTGCATTTCATCCGGGCGCGATGAATTTCGCGCATGCGCAGAGCGTGCCAGTCACTGGAATCAAGATCGGTTCGGTCTCACCGGATGGCCGTGCCGGCATGTTGCTGCACGCGCAGCAGTTCGCGGAGGCGGGCATTCCCTTCATTTTTGATCCGGGCCAAGGCTTGCCGATGTTCAATGGCGACGAGCTTAAGGAGTTCATCGACAAAGCCTCTTATGTCGCCGTGAACGACTATGAATCCGAAGTGATGATGGAGCGCACCGGCTGGACGCTGAAGCAGATCGCGCAGCGCGTGGATGCCCTAATTGTGACGCGCGGCGGCAAGGGTTCGCAGATTTTTGCGAAGGGCAAGATTCACGAGATTCCGACTGCGCATGCACATTCGCTGGCGGACCCGACCGGCTGCGGCGATGCTTATCGCGGCGGCCTGCTTTACGGTTTGCAAAAAAGCATGGACTGGGAAACCACTGGCCGCATTGCCAGCCTGATCGGTGCGATCAAGATCGAGCGGCCGGGACCGCAGAATCACTCCTTTACGCCGGAAGAATTCCGCGAGCGCTTCAAGGAAGAATTTCGGTTCGATTTCAAATAAGACGCTATCGAGAGATCGGCTTCAATACAAAGCTCCATTGCGGGACCGGAGTTTTGTGCTCAGCAGGAAGGTGATCCTGCGACGGCACCTTGTCCGCTCTGAAACGACTCAGAGCAAGCCCGCCGCCTGCACCAGCGCAATGAAGGGCGTCGGGAAAATGCCGAGCAGCAGCATTGCCAGCATCAGCAGTACGACCATCGCGCCACCGGTGCCTTGCGCCCAGTTGAGCGGCGCGGAGTATTTCTGTACCCAGCGCTGGCGCAGATACAGCTGGATCATCGTGCGCAGGTAGTAAAACAGGCCGACTGCGCTGCCAAGTACGACGGCCGCGAGCAGCAGCCACAGATGCTTATCCGCGCCTGCGGTGATCACATAAAACTTGCCGATGAAGCCGGCGGTGAGCGGCACGCCGGCCAGCGACAACAACGCGACGGTGAGAATTGCGGTGAGGTAAGGGCGGCGCCAGAACAACCCGCGATAGTCGAAGATATCCTCGGCATCATGGTCGTTGTAAGGGCTGGACATCAGCGTGACGACGCCGAACGCGGCGAGTGTGGTGACGACGTAAGTAAGCAGATAAACGCCGACGGCTTCGACCGCCAGCGGACCGGAGGCGATCACCGCGACCAGCAGATAGCCGAAGTGCGCGATCGACGAATAAGCCAGCAGGCGCTTGAGATTGTCCTGCCGCAGCGCCAGCACGTTGCCGAAGATGATCGACAGAATCGCTAGCGCTGAAAGCACATTCACCAGCGATGGCATCTGATATGCGCGGGCTTCGACGAAGTAGCGCACAAGTAGCGCGAACACTGCGGTTTTCGAGGCGGTGGCGAGATAGGAAGTCACCGGCGCGGGTGCGCCTTCGTAGACATCCGGTGTCCACAAATGGAATGGCGACAATGAAAGTTTGAAGCCGATGCCGACCAGTATCATCGCGCTGCCGAGCACGATGACGCTGCGTTCGCTGCCGCCGATCACGCCGATGTGCGCGCCGATTTCGGCGAAGGCCAGCGTGCCCATCTGCGAATAGATCAGCGCCATGCCGAACAGGATGAACGCGGACGCGACCGCCGACAGCACCAGATATTTGGTGCCGGCTTCGAGCGAGCGCCGTTCTTTCACCAGATAGCCGGCCATGCCGTACAGCGGCACCGAAAGCAGTTCGAGGCCGATGAAGAACGAAGCGAAGTGGCGGCTGCAAACGACCACCAGACCGCCGAGCGTGGACAGCAGCAGTAGCAGGTAAACTTCTTCGCGGTTGCCGTTATAGCCTTCCATATAGGCATGCGACAGCGTTGCCGTCGCCAGCGCGGTGACGAGGATCATCGCCATGTAAAAACAGGCGTAGCCATCAATGCCGAGTAGCGGCGTCACGGTTTGCGGCAATGGCAAGGTCCACAACTGCGGCAGCCAGAAATGCACGAACAAGGGCAGCAGTGCCAGGTTCAGGCCGGCCACCGAAATCGTAGCGTTCCACCAGTGATGCCGCTTGATGGCGATGGCGCCGGTGACGAACACGATCGTCGCACTCAAGATCAGGATCGGCAGCAGCGTGATCCACTGCGCGGGAGTGAGTCCGCCATGCACATACAAAAAGCTCATGGCGATCCCATCGTCGTCGTGGTGCTTGCAGCCGCCAGCGGCTCACTGCCGGATTGATAAATTTCCTGCACCGCCGCCATCGACGCTCTCGACAGATCCAGCACCGGTTGCGGATACAGGCCGAGGCCGAGCAGCAGCAGCATCAAGGTGACGACGGTGACGACTTCGCGCGCATTCAGATCGCTCAGCTTTTCGTTGTTTTTCGGCTTGCCTAGGAACGCGCGCTGCACCAGCATCAGTGAATACACGGCGGCGAGAATCAAGCCGCTGGTGGCGAAGATGGTGACCACCGGTGCGGCCTTGTAGCTGCCGAGCAGGATTAGAAATTCACCGACGAAATTGCCGAGTCCGGGCAAACCCAGCGAGGCCGCGGCGAAGAACAGAGCGATCGGCGGCAGGTAGGAAAAGTTCGCCCATAGTCCGCCCATTTCGCGCAGATCGCGCGTATGCAGGCGCTCCTGGATTTCGCCGCAGAGAATGAACAGCGCGCCCGCGGAAATGCCGTGCGCGAGCATCTGGATCACCACACCTTGCAGCGCCTGCTCAGTGCCGGCGTAGATGCCGACCAGCACGAAACCCATGTGACTGATGCTGGTGTAAGCCACCATGCGCTTCACATCGTTCTGCGAAAACGCCAGTAGCGCGCCGTAAATGATGCCGATTACGCCGAGCCACATCGCCACCGGCGCGAACGACACCGAGGCATGCGGGAACAACGGCACGGCGAATCGCAGCAGCGAATACGCCGCGGTTTTCAGCAGTACGCCGGCGAGATCGACCGAACCCGCGGTCGGCGCCTGCGAGTGCGCGTCCGGCAGCCAGGAATGCACCGGCACCACTGGCAGCTTCACCGCGAAGGCGACGAAGAAGCCGAGCATCAGCCAGTATTCGGTGGCGGCGGACATCGGCGTGTGCAGCAGCGCGTCGTAGGCGAAGGTGAGCGTGCCGGTAGCGCGATAATGCACGAACACCAGGCTCAGGATCGACACCAGCATCACCAGACCGGAAGCCTGCGTGAAGATGAAAAACTTGGTGGCGGCGAAAACGCGGCTGGTGCCGCCGGGAATGTTGTGGCCCCAGAGCGCGATCAGGAAGAACATCGGCACCAGCATCATTTCCCAGAAGAAGAAATACAGGAACAGGTCGGTGGCGAGAAACACGCCGATCACGCCGCCGAGATTCCACATCAGGTTGAGATGGAAGAAGCCGACATTGCGCGCGATTTCCTTCCACGAGCAGGCCACTGCCATCAGTCCAAGCAGGCCGGTGAGGACCACCATCAGCAGGCTCAGGCCATCGAGCCCGAAGCTGAAGCTGATGCCGAGCTGCGGAATCCATGGTACCGAGAATTGCTCGACCCAATGGCCATTTCCGTGGCTGCCGAGCAGCGTTTGCGAATAGTCGCCGGTGTGCCACAAATAAAGTGAGAGCACGAGCACGATGAACATCGTCGTCAGCGCAACCCAGCGCGGCAGCGTTACGCCGAAGCGCTCGATCTGCCAGCACAGCAGTCCGCCGATGAAGGGCACCATGAACAGCCAGATCAGGATCATGGGATCGGGCTCGCCGAACCAAAAAAGTTGGGAGAGTGCCGCATCAGCTGAGCACCGCCACGGCGATCACCAGCACTGCGCCGAGCGCAACGCTGGCGGCGTACCAGCGTATGCGGCCGGTCTGGGTTTTGGTCAGCACGCCGTTCAGGGATTGCAGCGAGCCGGCACCGGCCATGATCGCGCGATCCAGATAATCACTTTTATTGACGCGCACCAGCCACAGGAAAGGCTGCACGAACAGTTTGTCGTAGAGCCAATCGAAGCCGAACGCAGCGCCGAAAAATGCTGCCAGCGGCGCACCGAGCGTGCTGTTTTTCAGCCATTTGACGAACTTGCGCTCGCCGAGAAACAGCAGCGCGGCCAGCGCGATGCCGATGACCGCAACACTGCCGGAGAGCAGCGCGATCTTCGTCTCGTCAGCGCCGCCGCCTTCGCCGGGGCCAGCTGGTAGCACCAGCGCCAGCGGCAGATGAATCTGGCCGCCGATGAACGTCGAGAGCGCCAGCAACACGATCAGCGGCAATGTGTACGCCAAGCCATGACCGGAATTTGCCGCGCTGTGTTCCTTGCCGAAGAACACGGTGAAGATCAGCCGGAACGTGTAGATCGAAGTGAGAAACGCGCCAAATAATCCCGCCAGGAACAGATTGAGATGACCGCCGGCATACGCCTGCCAGAGAATTTCATCCTTGCTGTAAAAACCGGCAGTGAGATACGGCACTGCGCAGAGTGCGCCGCCGCCGACGATGAAACTCCAGAATGGCAGCGGCAGCTTCTTGCGCAGGCCGCCCATCTTGAAGATGTCCTGCTCGTGATGACAGGCGAGGATCACCGCACCGGCCGAAAGGAACAGCAGTGCCTTGAAGAAGGCATGCGTCATCAGATGAAAAATCGCCGCCTGCCAGGCACCGGCGCCGAGGGCCAGAAACATGTAGCCGATCTGGCTCATCGTCGAATACGCGAGGATGCGCTTGATGTCGGTCTGCACCAGCGCGGTGAAACCGGCGATCAGCAAAGTCACCGCGCCGATGATGCCGACCCAATGCAGTGCGAGAGGTGCGAGTTCAAACAGCACGCGCGTGCGGGCGATCAGATAAACGCCGGCGGTGACCATCGTCGCCGCATGGATCAGGGCGGAGACCGGCGTGGGGCCAGCCATCGCGTCGGGCAGCCAGGTTTGCAGCGGCAGTTGCGCGGACTTGCCGACGGCGCCGCCGAGCAGCAGGAACGCGATCGCAGTGACCGTATTACCGCCGACTTCAAAGTGCCCCGGCGCGGTCGCCATCGCCTGGCTGATGTCGAGCGTGCCGAGTTCGCGGAACAGCAGGAACAGGCCGATCGCCATGAAGGTATCGCCGATGCGCGTGACGATGAAGGCCTTGCGCGCGGCGCTGCCGTTGGCCGGGTCTTGATACCAGAATCCGATCAGCAAATAGCTGCACAGACCCACGCCTTCCCAGCCGAAATACAGGAACAGCAGGTTATCGCCGAGTACCAGGAACAGCATGCTGGCGACGAACAGATTCATGTACGAGAAGAAGCGCGTGAAGCCTTCGTCGCCGCGCATGTACCACGACGCGAACAGGTGGATCAGGAAGCCGACGCCGGTGATGACGCCGCACATGGTCAGGCTCAAGCCATCGAGCCGCAAGGCGAAGCGCGGCGTGAAGCTGCCGACTTCCATCCATTGCCACAGCACTTGCGTGTAGGCGCCGTCCGCCGGCATGTGGCTGAGCAGTTGGATGCCCGCACCGAGCGTGACCAGCGCCGAAACGCCGATCGAGCCGACGCCGATGACGGTGGCGAGATTCTGCGAAATGCGGCCGCGGCCGAGCGACAGCACGATGAAGCCGAGCAGCGGCGAGAGGAACACGACGAAGAGCAGGTTGAGCATGAGTCGTTCAGCCCTTCATGTCCGAGGCGGCATCGGTATCCAGCGTCTTGAAGCGCCGATGCAGTTGCAGCACCAGCGCCAGGCCAACGCTCGCTTCGGCGGCGGCGAGCGTGAGGATCAGGATGAACATGATCTGGCCATCGGCTTGGCCCCAGCGGCTGCCGGCAGCGACGAAGGCGAGCGCGGCTGCGTTCATCATGATCTCGATCGACATCAGCACAAACAGGATATTGCGGCGCGACAGGATGCCGAGCAGCCCCAGCGAAAACAGCGTGCCGGCCAGCACCAAGGCATGTTCGAGCGGGACCGGCGTCATGGTGCGAGACTCATTAGCATCGATTTTGTTGGACTGCGGCCAGTGGCGCGCACAAAGATGCGCGCCCGTGGATCAGTCGGGCCTCCCGAGATGAAAAGCGGCGACGAGTGCCGCGAGCAACAGCATCGATGCGAGTTCCACCGCCAGCAGATAAGGCCCGAACAGGGCGATGCCGACCTGCCGTGCGTCGATCGTGGCGAGGCCGATCGGGTGCATATCGCTTTGCAGCACGAGGATGCGCACCAGTTCGATCAGCAAGATCGCCGACAGCACAAATGGGCCGAACCAGACACGCGGCGTCAGCCAGCGGCGTTCCTGTTCGGTGGTCGCAGGCCCCAGGTTCAGCATCATCACCACGAACACGAACAGCACCATGATCGCGCCGGCGTAAACGATGATCTCCAGCGCACCGGCGAACGGTGCGCCGATCGTGAAAAACACCATCGCCACCGATAGCAGCGAGACGATCAGGTACAGCAGCGCATGCACCGGATTGAAGCTGCTGACCGCGCCGATGGTTGCGGCCACGGCGATCAGTGCTGCGATATAAAAAGCGAACTCCACGTCAGCGCCCCTTATCGATTTCGCGCTTGCGCGGTCATGGCAGCAAGCCTTTCACATCGATCGGCTCGGCCTCGTTTTCCGCTGCGCCTTTCGGCTTGCCGGCGATGCTCATGCCGGCATGACGATAAAAATTATAGTCGTGATATTTGCCGGTGCCGCTGATCAGCAGATGTTCTTTTTCGTACACCAGATTCTGGCGATTGTATTCGCCGAGTTCGAAATCCGGCGTCAGCTGAATCGCGTTGGTCGGGCAGGCTTCCTCGCAGAGTCCGCAGAAAATGCAGCGGGAGAAATTGATCCGAAAAAATTCCGGATACCAGCGGCCATCGCTGGTTTCCGCCTTTTGCAAACTGATGCAGGCGACCGGGCAGGCGACCGCGCAGAGGTTGCAGGCGACACAACGCTCTTCGCCATCCGGATCGCGCGTCAGCACGATGCGGCCGCGATAACGCGGCGCCATGTACGGCATCACTTCCGGATACAGAATCGTGTCGCGCTTGCGCGTGGCGTGGCTGAACACCATCAGCATGCTGCGCAGATTGGTGTAGATGCCTTTCAGGATTGCGAGCACGACTTCAGCCTCCGGCGCTCAGGCTCTGATGAGCCAGCACGATCGCGCCAGTCACCAGCATGTTGACCAGGCTCAGCGGCAGGCAGAATTTCCAGCCGGCCGCCATCACCTGGTCGTAGCGCGGCCGCGGCAAGGCGGCGCGCAGCAGAATGAACAGCATCATGAAGAACATGGTCTTGATCGCAAACCACAGGAACGACAGCGCCGGCACGCGATCCATCAATGGCCCATCCCAGCCGCCGAAAAACAGCGTTACCAGCAGCGCGGAAACCAGCACGATGCCAACGTACTCGGCGACGAAAAACATGCCGAACTTCATGCCCGAATATTCGGTGTGATAACCGGCGGCGAGTTCCTGCTCGGCTTCCGGCAGATCGAAGGGATGACGATGCGTGGTCGCAATCGCCGCCAGCGAAAACATGCAGAAGCCAAAAAATTGCGGAACGATGAACCACAAATGCTGCTGCTGATATTCGACGATATCGCGCAACTGGAACGAGCCGGTCTGGATCACCACGCCCATCAGCGCAACGCCCATGAACACTTCATAGCTGAGCATCTGCGCAGCCGAACGCAAGCCGCCGAGCAGCGCATATTTGCTGTTGGACGACCAGCCACCAAGCATCACCGCGTACACCGCAAGCCCGGCGAGCGCGAAGAAAAACAGCACGCCGATGTTCAGATCGGCCACGCCCCAACTCGGCGTGATCGGGATGATGGCAAAGCCGAGCATCATCATCGTCATCGCCACCAAGGGCGCGATCAGAAACGCCGGCTTGTCGACGAATGGCGGAATCCAGTCTTCCTTGAAGAAAATCTTGATCATGTCCGCCGGCGTTTGCATCAGGCCGAAAATGCCGACGCGGTTCGGGCCGTAACGATCCTGCCAGAGACCAAGCAGACGACGCTCTGCCCAGATCATCATCGCGGCGACCAGCACCGTCGCAATCAGGATCACCAGCGCCTCGACGCAGGCGATGAGGACGGCGATGACTTGTGGAGTCAGCCAATTCCAGTTCATGCGGTTGGCGCCTTCGCCAATGCAATCGATGCGCCCGCGACAGCGAAAGGCAGGCCAGCAAGACCGATTGGCAAGCCCACCGTGCCGGCGGCGAGTTCGGCGCGGTATTGCAACGGCAGGCGCGCTTTCACGCCACCGAGCGTGACTTCGATGTGGCCGCCTTCGTGAATGCCGAGTGCGGCAGCGTCCGCCGGATTGAGCGCGGCGTAAGCGATCGGCGCGCGCTCGATGATCGGTTTGGCGCGCGCGGAGAGTTCTTCGCTGCCGAAAATGTGATTCATCGCCACCACGCGCCAGAGGCCACTTTGTGCAGCGAAGGCTTTCGGCGCCGGGCTGAAGTAAGTTGCGGGCGCTGTGTTCGCAGCCGGATCGAGCAGGCGCACACCGGCGTCGCCGCCGCTGTTATGACCGCCGACTTCATCCTGAAACTTGTTCCACGACTGCGGCGAATTCCAGCCCGGCGCCCACGCAAACGGAACGAGAGATGCGGGACGTTCGCCGGCCTGAATGCCGTTGTGACCTTCCATCGAAAACGACAGCGCGGTATCCGCATCCTGCGAGGCGCGCGGTTCATGCACCGAGATATTCGCGCGCATCGCCGTGCGGCCGCTATAACGATGCGGTTCGCGCGCGACCTTCAAGCCTTTCATGCGGAATTTCGCGCCCGGTGCGGCCGCGACCACGCCAGTCAATGCCGGGAACGCCTGTTCGATCGCGGCGGTGACGTCATCGAAATGGTGCCAGTCGATTTCGCTGCTGCGTGCCTGCGCGCGCAGATCGCTCAACCACAACCAGGCTTCGCGCACGCCGCTGCCGGCGTCGTAGTAAGCCGGATCGTAAACCTGGAAATAACGCTGCGCGCGGCCTTCAAAATTGACCATCGTGCCATCGCCTTCGGCGAACGTGGCAGCGGAAAATCCGACCGCGGCTTTGGCGGCGGTCGGCTGATCCTGATGATCGATGACGACCAGCTTCGCTGTCTTCAATGCCGCATCGACGCTGGTTGCATCGGCGCGGCGATACAAATCATTTTCCAGCACGATGGCGATTTCGGCGCTGCCTTGCGCAAGCTGGTCCAGCGCGCGGCCGATGTCGCCGCCTTGCAGCATCGCCATGCCGAGGCTGTTGGCCTCCGGCACCGCGAGCACGATTTCGACTTTCTTGCCTTTCGCGTGCAAAGCCCAGGCGATATTGGCGGCCGCGCTGAGGATCGATTCCAGGCCGGCGCCGGTGCCGGAAACGATCAGCGGCTTGTCGGCGGCGAGCAGAGCGGCGGCAATGGTTTTGGCGAGCGCCGTGGTGGCTTTATCGAGACCATCCACTGTCGCCGAGTTCGCATCGATTTCGTGCGCGACCGCGAAGCCGAGCCGAGCCAGATTTTCCGGCGCGTTGCGATAGGTCGCGGCGGCGATATCGTCGATGCGAGTGACATCTACCGCGGCAATGAATACCGGGTGCTTGTCGTGCTGACCGATGTCCGCAACCGCTGCCGCCTGCCATTCAGCGATATGTTTTTGCGCGGCCAGCGCAACGGCTTTGCCGCGCGCGACCTGACGCAGCGCCAGTGCCACGCGCGGCGCGGTGTTGGTGACGTCTTCGCCGAGCACGAAGGCAGCGTCGGCCGATTCGATGCCGCGCAGCGTTGCGCTTGACACCGGGCCGTCGCGCAGGATTTGCAGGCTGCGTGCGACCAGCGCACGTTCTGCGGATGAATGGCCGTCGTAAAAATTCTCTGCGCCGACCAGCGCGCGTAATGCGAAATTGGCTTCCAGACTCGCGCGCGGCGAGCCGATGCCGACCACTTTTTTACCGTTGCGCTCGGCCGCTTTGATCAGGTTCGCGGCCTGCGCCAGTGCTTCGCCGATCTCGACCGTAATCGCCTTGCCATCGCGCAAGGCCCAAGGCCGGCGTGGGCGATCCTTGGCGTTGACGAAGCCATAACCGAAGCGGCCGCGATCGCACAGGAAATAATGGTTCACCGATCCGTTATAGCGGTTCTCGATGCGGCGCAGTTCGCCGTAGCGTTCGCCCGGCGACGTGTTGCAGCCGACCGCGCAGTTCTGGCAGATGCTCGGCGCGAATTGCATATCCCACTTGCGGTTGTAGCGCTCGCCGTGCGTCTTGTCGGTGAACACGCCGGTGGGGCAGACCTCGACCAGATTGCCGGAGAATTCGCTTTCCAGCACGCCATCTTCGGCGCGGCCGAAATAGACGTTGTCGTGCGCGCCGAACACGCCGAGATCAGGCCCGCCGGCGTAGTCCTTGTAATAGCGCACGCAGCGATAGCAGGAAATACAGCGGTTCATTTCGTGCGCGATGAACGGCCCGAGTTCCTGATTCTTGTGCGTGCGTTTGGTGAAGCGGTAGCGGCGCGAGGCATGGCCGGTCATCACCGTCATGTCCTGCAAATGGCAGTGGCCGCCTTCTTCGCAGACCGGGCAATCGTGCGGATGATTCACCATCAGCCATTCGACTACGCTGGCGCGGAATTCCTTGGCCTCGGCGTCGGCGATAGAGATGAAAGTGCCATCGGCCGAAGGCGTCATGCACGACATTACCAGGCGGCCCTGCGTGTCGTTCGCATCCTTGTATTGCTTCACCGCGCATTGACGGCAGGCGCCGACCGAACCCAGCTCCGGATGCCAGCAGAAATACGGCACATCCAGCCCGAGCGACAGGCAGGCGTGCAGCAGATTGTCGCCGCCGTCGACTTCGTACTGCTTGCCGTCTACGTGAATGGTGGCCATGTGCTTAGTGGGTTCCGCTCTGATCTGACCCGATGGAATCAGCTCGATCTAAACTGACCTCGGCGTGATTGAGATTCATCTCATCCGCGAGCACATCATATTTTGTGTAAAGACATTCTTTCGCTGGCTTGCCTTGATAGAGACGCTTTTTGCGGTCGGCAATTTCGGCTGCACCGATCGCAAAACCTGCAATCGAGAATATGCCCACCAAGACCGCGCCCAAGCCGGCAGTCATGCTGCCACCTGCGTCGCCGGCTTGACGATTCCCGCCTCAAACTCGCCACGGAAAAATTTCAGCGCGGACTGCAAAGGCTCCATCGCGCCGGGCGCATGCGCGCAGAAGGTTTTGCCGGGGCCGAGGAAGCGCGTCATCTGTTCGAGCGCTTCGAGGTCGCCGTTCTGGCCTTGGCCGCGTTCCAGCGCCTGCAGCAGTTTGTGCGTCCACGGCAGGCCGTCGCGGCAGGGCGTACACCAGCCACAGGATTCGCGCGCGAAGAAATCTTCCAGATTGCGCACGACGCTGACGATGTTCTGCTTGTGATCCACCACCGTCAGCAAACCGGTACCCATGCGGCTGCGGGCTTTGGCGATGGTATCGAAATCCATCGCCAGATCGAGATGTTCGGGCATCAGGAAATCGGTGGAGGCGCCGCCGGGCAGCCAGCATTTCAGCTGGAGTCCATCCTGCATGCCGCCGCCGTGAACTTCGAGAATTTCGCGCGCGCTCGTACCCATCGGCAGTTCCCAGCAGCCGGGTGTTTTCACGCGGCCGGAAACGCCGTAAATCTTGGTGCCGGCGTCCTTGCTCTTGCCTTGACTCAAGCCCTGGAACCAGGCCGCGCCGCGCAGCACGATATGCGGCACATTGCTCAGGGTTTCGACGTTGTTGACCACCGTCGGTTTGCCCCAGAGCCCCGCAATTTGCGGGAACGGCGGCTTCGCGCGCGGATTCGCGCGTTTGCCTTCGAGCGAGGTGATGAGGGCGGTTTCTTCGCCGCAGATATAGCGTCCGGCACCGGTGTGGACGAACAACTCGAAGCCCCAATCGCCACCACAAACCTTTTCGCCGAGATAACCGGCAGCCTTGGCTTGGTCGATCGCGCGATTCAGATTTTTTGCGGCGACGATGTATTCACCGCGCAGGAAAATGTAGCCGCGCCGCGCCTGGATCGCGTACGCCGCCACGATCATCGCCTCGATCAGCTGATGCGGCACCGATTCCATCAGCAGCCGGTCCTTGAACGTGCCCGGCTCCATCTCGTCCGCGTTGCAGACCAGATACTTGTTCTTCGGCGCATCCGCGCCCATCGGAACCAGGCTCCACTTCACGCCGGCCGGAAAACCGGCGCCGCCGCGGCCGCGCAGATTCGCGTCCTTCACCAGCTTGGTGACATCGCCCGGCTGCAATTGCTTGATCGCTTTTTTCAGCGCGGCGTAGCCGTCCTGCGCCTCGTAGGCTTTGATGTCGAGCGGCTGCAAATCCGGCTGGATGCGATAGGTCAGCGGATGCGTATCGCCGCTGAGTCTGGCCCGGCTTGGCGCGGCGCTCATACGTAGCGCTCCAGCAATGAGTCGATGTTGCCCGGCGCGATGTTGCCGTGGGTGTCGTCGTCGATCATCAACACCGGGCCTTTGTCGCAGGCGCCGAGGCAGCAGATCGGCAGCAGCGTGAAGCGGCCGTCGGCGGTAGTCTGGCCGAGTTTGATGCCGAGTTTTTCGCTGAAGGCGCGATGCACGTCGTCGAATCCGGTGAGGTAACAGGAAATGCTGTCGCAAATTTTGATGACGTGACGGCCGACCGGTTTGCGGAAAATCAGGTTGTAGAACGTCGCAACGCCTTCGACATCCGAAGCCGGAATGCTCAGCAGCGCGCCGATCTGCGCGATGGCGCCGTCCGGCACCCAGCCGTGGCGTTTCTGCACGATTTTCAGGGCTTCGATGCTGGCCGCGCGCGGGTCTTCGTAATGATGCGTTTCGTGCTCGATCGCGGCGGCGTCGTCGGCGTGCATCACGAACGGCGCCGCAGCGACCGCTGCCAGACCTTGCGCATTGAGGTCGGCCAGCTTGATCACGCCGCTGCCGGCGGTGCTTGAGAGGTTAGCGGTCGACATCGGCCATCACGAAATCTATGGAAGCCAGCAGCACGATCAAATCCGGAATCATCGCGCCGCGAATCACATACGGAATCGCCTGCAAATGCGGGAAGCTCGGCGTGCGGATGCGGGTGCGGTAGCTCATTGTACTACCGTCACTGGTGAGATAATAACTGTTGATACCTTTTGTCGCCTCGATCAGTTGCGAGGTTTCGCCCGGCGGCATCACCGGTCCCCAGCTGACGCCAAGGAAGTGCGTAATCAGGGTTTCGATATCCTTCAGCGTGCGCTCTTTCGGCGGCGGCGTGGTCAGCGGATGATCCGCCTTGTACGGGCCGGAAGGCATGTTTTCCAGGCATTGTTTGATGATGCGACAACTCTGTCGCAGTTCTTCGATGCGGATCCACAAGCGATCGTAGGCGTCGCCGTTCTTGCCGGTCGGCACCTCGAATTCAAAGTTCTCGTAACCGGAATAGGGACGCGCCTTGCGCAAGTCGTAATCGCAGCCGGTAGCGCGCAGGCCGCCGCCGGTGATGCCCCATTCCACCGCTTCTTCGGTGTTGTATTGCGCGATACCGATCGTGCGCCCGCGCAGGATGCCGTTCTCGACGGCGGCCTTGATGTATTCATCCAGCCGCTTCGGAAACCAGTCGAGAAATTCCTTGACCTTGCGATCCCAGCCGGCCGGCAGATCGTGCGCCACGCCGCCGATGCGGAACCAGGCCGGATGCATGCGGAAACCGGTGACGGCTTCGATCACGTCGTAAGCTTTCTGGCGATCGGCGAACATGAAGAAAATCGGCGTCATCGCGCCGACGTCCTGAATGTAGGTGCCGAAAAATAGCAAGTGCGAGGTGATGCGGAAGAACTCCGTCATCATGATGCGGATCGTTTCGACGCGCGGCGGCACCTTGATGCCCGCGAGTTTTTCGACCGAGAGTACGTACGGCAGATTGTTCATCACGCCGCCGAGATAATCGATGCGGTCGGTGTACGGAATGTAGCTGTGCCAGCTCTGGCGCTCGCCCATTTTCTCGGCGCCGCGATGGTGGTAGCCGATATCGGGCACGCAATCGACGATTTCCTCGCCATCGAGTTGCAGCACGATGCGAAACGCGCCGTGCGCACTCGGATGATTCGGGCCGAGATTCAGGAACATGAAATCGTGATCCGGCACGCTGCGCTTCATGCCCCATTGTTCAGGCTGGAACAGCAGCGCGTCCTGCTCTTCGTCCTGCTTGGCGGCATCGAGACTGAAAGGATCGAACTCGGTGGCGCGCGCCGGATAATCCTTGCGGCCGGGATGGCCGGTCCAGGTCGGCGGCAGCAGGATGCGCCGCAGGTTCGGATGGCCTTCAAAGGTGATGCCGAACAGATCCCAGGTTTCACGCTCGTACCAGTTGGCGTTCGCCCAGACATTCGTAATTGTTGGCATCGACGGCGATTCGCCGAGCAGCGCCACTTTCAGCCGCACGTCGCCAAAGCCTTTCGTGCGCTGGTCGCGCTCGATCGACATCAGGTGATAAAACACCGTGAAATCGCTCGGCGGCTGGCCTTCGCGGTGTTTGCGCTGACGCTCGTCGATCGCAGCTAAATCCAGCAGCAATTTGTACGGCGAAGGCACATCGAATTTGAGGAAGCGCAGCACTTCATGCAACTGCGCAACCGGCAGCCACAACGTCGGTACGTCGTCCTTCGTCGCCTGGCGAATGAACGTGTTCTCGCCGAAGCGCGCGTACAACTCGCGCACCACTTCCGGCAATGCGATCGCCGGAACTTCGGGCAACGCGGCCGGGTTGGGTGAGTCGTCAGGCATCGTCGTTGCGCTTAGACCTGATCCGGCGTGCGCAGTGTCGTCTGCGCGCGGCGTTCGGCCAGTTTGCGATCGCGTTCGATCGGCATCGGTGCGCGGTACACGCCTTGATCGCCGACCACCCAGCTGAGCGGCCGCTGCTCTTTCGCAATTGCCTGCTGCAGCAGGATCAAGCCCTGCATGAACGCTTCCGGACGTGGCGGACAGCCGGGCACATAAACATCCACCGGCAGGAATTTATCGACGCCCTGCACCACCGAATAAATGTCGTACATGCCACCGGAATTGGCGCAGGAACCCATCGAAATCACCCAGCGCGGCTCCATCATCTGCTCGTACAAACGCTGGATGATCGGCGCCATCTTGATGAACGGCGTGCCGGCGATGACGATCAAATCGGCCTGCCGTGGCGACGCGCGAATCACTTCCGCGCCGAAGCGCGAAAGGTCGTGTACGCCGGTGAGCGCCGTCGCCATTTCCACATAGCAGCAGGAAATGCCGAAGTTGTACGGCCATATCGAATTCTTGCGGCCCCAGTTGACGAGGTCGTCGAGCTTGGTCATCAGCACATTCTTTTGAACGTACTCTTCGATGTAGCCCTTGTCCGCATTGATTCCGGGCGGCGCCGGTGCGCGCGTCTTGCCGTTCTCGGAAACCGAGTTGCGGTCGATGCGGGTCAGCGAATATTCCATGAGCGGCGTGCGTCCTAGGCTTGAGGCTTGGGCTGCGGTGCGGAGGCGGGATCGCGGTACAGCGTCGGCAGGCTGCGGCTGCGTTGCGTGCGGCTGAGCGGCGCCCAATCCAGCCCGCCCAAGCGCCAGATATAAACCAGGCCGATCAGCAGCACTGCGACGAACACGAGCACTTCCATGAAACCAACCCAGCCGGTTTGCCGGATCGATACCGCCCAGGCATACAGGAACACCGCTTCGAGGTCGAAGATCACGAAGAACATGGCAACCAGATAAAACTTCGCCGAGATGCGCAAGTGCCCGCTGCCGGGCGAAACCACGCCGGATTCAAACGGATCGTTTTTCGCGCGGCCGCGCGCCCGCCCGCCAAGCACATAAGACAGGCCCAGCATGAGGAACACGATCGCCAGCGTCGCGGCAACATAAATGCCGAAGGCCCAGTTTTGCGCGATCAACGATGGCACGGCCTGCGCTGCTCCTGAACAAATTTGCGGCGACTTTGCCGCTGAAATATCGAATCAAACCGAACCGGACAAATGGCTCGACGAGATCCCGAGCGCGAATGATATGACATGTATTGTGCAACCGCAGCATTGACTGCGGCGAGGAATGCTGTTCTCGAAAAATTTCGTCGAGCCGTCTCAAGCCAGCGATAGCATGTTGCCCAAAGAGGTCGCGGCAGCGCGTCGTGGTGATCGGCTTGAGTTTGCTACTTTTGTTCTCTGAACATCGGCGCCGGCTCGCAGTCGCCAGAGTCCTCTGCTATCGCTGCCATTGGCAGCTTGCTCTATCGTGTCGTTTCAATTCCGCCGATTAACGCCCGCCAAAGCCTGCCATGTCGATTGCCGTTTTGCGTCTCAAACCCCAGGAAGAGCGCCGTTTGCGCGCGGGGCATGCCTGGGTTTACTCGAATGAAATCGATATTGCGCAGACGCCGCTGAAGCCCATCGCGCCGGGTACTTTGGTGCGGCTGGAAGATGCGCGCGGGCGGCCGCTGGGTACGGCTTACGTCAATCCGCATGCCTTGCTGTGCGCGCGTTTGCTCACCGGCCAGCCGGATGCGGTGATCGATGCGGACTGGTTCGTGCGGCGTTTGCGCGCGGCTGCAAATCTGCGCGATCGAATTTATTCGCAGCCGTTTTACCGACTGGTTTATGGCGAAGCCGATGGCGTGCCGGGCTTGGTGATCGATCGCTATGGCGAGGTGTTCGTGGTGCAGGTCGGCACCGCCGGCATGGAAAATTTGAAGGCGCCATTGCTGGACGCAATTGCGCAGGTCTTCGCGCCGCGCGGCGTGGTGTTGCGCAACGATTCGCCGTCGCGCGAGGCGGAAGGTCTGGCGCTGTATGTCGAAGAAATCGGCGAGGTGCCGGAAGTGGTGGTGATCGAAGAACACGGCATCGCGTTCGAGATCGCCATGCGCGGCGGCCAGAAAACCGGCTGGTTTTTCGATCAGCGCGACAACCGCGATCGCCTCGCGCGCTATGCCAAAGGTGCGCGCGTGCTGGATGTTTTCAGCTACGTCGGTGCGTGGGCGCTGCGCGCGATGGGTTTCGGTGCCGCCGAAGCCACGTGCATCGATAGCTCGGCGATAGCGCTCGAAGCTGCCGCGCGCAATGCCGCCCGCAACGGCATCCAGCTCGAAACCATCAAGGCGCAGGCGCAGGATGCGCTGCGGCAACTGGCAACCGAGGGTCGACGTTTCGAGCTGGTGATCGTCGATCCGCCAGCGCTGATCAAGCGCAAGAAAGATCACGAAGAAGGCCTCGGGCTTTATGGCCGGCTCAATCGCGCAGCCCTGAATTTGCTGGCACCTGGCGGCATTCTGGTGTCGTGCTCATGCTCGCATCATCTGGAAGCCGCGGAGCTGCAGCGCGTGCTGCTGCGCGAATCGCGCGCAGCGGGGCGCCGACTTTCGATTCTCGAACAAGGCGGGCAGGGACCGGATCATCCGGTACATCCGGCGATTCCGGAGACGCGCTATCTGAAAGCGTTTTTCTGCGCCACCGCTGCCGATGGCGGCAGCGAACGCGCGTCGGCTTGAAGGCCTGCCGATCGTCGACTGAAACCGTTTATAGCTGCGGCCTCGACTAGAATGCTGTCGGAAAATCTTGCTGTCGGAGATGAATCCCGGCCGGTCTGGTGATCGTTGCGGCCAGTTGAAATCTGGATCGGTAGCAGGATCAATCCGAATGGTTTAATCCGGTCGAACTGACGCCATTCGGTGCTTCGTTAAAGTTCTCATTAACAACTTTTCACGCTTCCAAACTCACCACTACGCATGCTCGTTCATCCGAATATCGACCCCGTCGCCGTGCATCTCGGCCCGCTCAAGGTGCATTGGTACGGGCTGATGTATCTGCTCGGTTTCTGGGGCTGTTGGTGGCTCGCTACCGTGCGCGGGCGCTGGCCGCATGTGAACTGGTCGAAGGAGCGGGTGTCCGATGTGCTTTTTTATGTCGTGCTGGGCGTAATTCTCGGCGGCCGCATCGGCTATCTGCTGTTCTATTCCTACGACGATCAGGGCCGCTGGCTGCCGGGTCAGGATCCGCTCACTATCTTCCGCATCTGGGAGGGTGGCATGTCATTTCATGGTGGCTTGCTCGGCGTGGTGGTGGCGATCCTCCTGTTCGCGCGCTCACACAAACTGCGCGTCAGCGAAGTGGCGGATTTCATCGCGGTTGTTGTCCCCTTCGGCTTGTTTACCGGGCGCATCGGCAACTTCATCAACGGCGAACTCTGGGGCGCGGTTACCACCGAACCCTGGGGCATGATTTTCCAGAAAGCCGGCGACAACCTGCCACATCATCCGAGCCAGTTGTACGAAGCCGCGCTCGAAGGCCTGAGCCTGCTGGCAATCCTGTGGATTTACGGCCGCAAGCCGCGCCCCCCGTTTGCGATTACCGGCCTGTTTTTGGTGATGTACGCTATCTTCCGTTTCGGCATCGAATTCGTACGCCTGCCGGATTCGCAACTCGGCTACCTCTATGGCAGCGGCTGGTTCACGATGGGCATGCAGCTCTGCATCCCAATGTTTATTGGCGGAATCGCGTTCTTGGCTTACGGCTACTCGCGGCCGCGCGCGACGATTTGAACGCGCCATGCCGAGCACGCTGATCTCGATCCGCCGGCCGCGTCTGCCCGCTGAACGCAGTGCCATCATCGAAGCGGTCCACGCGGCGATGGTGGCGGCGATCAAAATCCCCGAACGCGACCGCACTTTGCGGCTGCAAACTTTCGAGGCTGCCGATTTCAATCTCGGCGCAGATGCCAGTGAAAACTACACGCTGGTCGAGATCAGCCTGTTCAGCGGCCGCTCGAACGAGGCCAAGCGCGCGCTCTACAAAGAGATCGTGGCAAGGCTGGGCGAGCTCGGTATCGCGCCGACGGACGTGAAAGTGATTCTGCACGAAGTGCCGCGTGAAAACTGGGGCTTGCGCGGCGGTCAGTCCGGTGCGGATATCGCGCTCGGATTCAAGGTCGACGTCTGATCGAACAGGGGGATTGATCGATGCAGCAGTATCTGGATCTGATGCGCCATGTGCTCGAACACGGCAACGAGAAAACCGATCGCACCGGCACCGGTACGCGCTCGGTGTTCGGCTATCAGATGCGCTTTGATCTGGCGCGAGGCTTCCCGCTGCTGACGACAAAAAAGCTGCACACGAAATCGATCATCGTCGAGCTGCTGTGGTTCCTGCGCGGCGAAACCAATATCGCTTATCTGAAGGAAAATGGCGTTTCGATCTGGAATGAATGGGCCGATGCGCAGGGCGAACTCGGCCCGGTGTATGGCAAGCAATGGCGCAGCTGGCCTGCCGGCGATGGCCGCCAGATCGACCAGATTCAGCAACTGCTGGAACAATTGCGCAAGACGCCGGATTCGCGGCGGCTGCTGGTCTCCGCGTGGAATGTCGGCGAACTCGATCAGATGGCGTTAATGCCATGCCACGCGCTGTTCCAGTTTTACGTCGCCGGCGGTAAGCTTTCTTGCCAGTTGTATCAGCGCAGCGCGGATATTTTTCTCGGCGTGCCGTTCAACATCGCCTCGTATGCTTTGCTGACCTTGATGATCGCGCAGGTGGTCGGTCTCAAGCCCGGCGATTTCGTCTGGACCGGCGGCGATTGCCACTTATATTCCAACCATCTGGAACAGGCGCGCACACAGCTTTCACGCGCGCCCAAGCCGCTGCCGATCATGCGGCTGAATCCTGAAGTGAGTGATCTATTCGCGTTCAAGCTGGAAGATTTCCAGCTCAGCGAATACGAGCCGTGGCCGCATATCAAGGCGCCGGTTGCGATCTAGCCGGCGCAGCCGCGAGCGCGTAAACTTTCGGTTGAGGAAGCAGTTGCCGTGAGGCCGACAATCGCCGATTCACGCGGCTAGATTGTTGTGATAGATGGGGTGTCAATACGGTGTCGACGCCAATGAATACGCTACGCAGCAGAAGCTTGCATTCCTGGACACTGTCGCTGGTGCTGATGTCGATGGCGGCCTGTTCCGGTAGCGGGTCTGCGGGCAGTTCCGGCGGCAGTTCTTCAAGCGGAACACCGCCATCGACGACGACGGACTACTCGGTTCTGCAGGCTAAACTACAGTCTTACGTGGACAATGGCACCGTGCCAGGATTGGCCTTCATCCTGCTCACGGCAAATGGTCCGGTATTCAGCTATGCCGCCGGGAACCTCACCGAAGATAGCGTTATTCCCATTGCTTCCGCGTCGAAGGCGCCGACAGTCGCGGCGATCGTCACGCTGGCCGATCAGGGCGAGTTTGATCTCGATCAGCCGGTTTCCAATTACTTTGACGGCACCATCACTTGGCCCGCCGACAAGGCCGCAATCACCATGCGCATGTTGCTGAATCATACGTCTGGCCTGCCGCATCTATTCGCGCCCGGCCAGCCGGCATGCCTCGACACACCAGTGCTCATCACCATGCGCGACTGCGTGCAAAACATAGCAAACGCCAAGCTCGAAACCACGCCCGGCTCTGCATTCGGCTATGGCGGATCGGATTATCAGGTGGCGGGTTATATCGCAACAGTTCTGTCCGGGCTGGCCTGGCAGGATTTCTTCAACCAGAGAATCGCCACGCCGCTCGGCATGTCGAGCTTCAGTTTTTCCCTTGCCTCCGAGGGTAACGCGACGAATCCGAATGTCGCCGGCGGCGGAAATACTTCGGTGAAGGACTACGCCTTGTTCCTGCAAGCCGTGCTGAATGGCGGGAAAAATACGGCTGGGCAAGCGGTGCTATCGAAGCAATTTCTCGATCAATATGGTCAGTCGCAGATCGCCGGCTTGCCAGTCACCTACACGCCGGAGACCAGCGATCAACCGGGCTATTCCTACGGCTGGTTCATTGCCGCGGACAGTCTGCATCCCGGCAGCGCCGGTCCGGAAATCAGCGATCCTGGCTTGTACGGCTCGACGCCCTGGGTCGATCTCGACGTCGGCTACGCGGCAGCTCTATTTATCCAGAGCAATGTCACCACCGGCGCTGAAATCCAGAGCGGCGTGCGGCCGCTGATCCTGCAACTGTTCAATCGCAGTTAAGCCCGCATGCGAGTGCCGCAACGAACATGAGCCCGCTTGTGCTGATCGCCGCACTCGCCGAAAACCACACCATCGGCCGCGATGGCGATCTGCCGTGGCGCTTGCCGGACGATCTGAAACGCTTCCGCAAGTTGACCCTCGGCAACACCATCCTGATGGGCCGCCGCACCTGGGCTTCACTCGGCAAGCCGCTCGATGGCCGCCGCAATTGGGTGTTGACGCGCGATGCCAGCTTCGTAGCGCCCACCGGCGTTGAAGTGTTCGCAAATCTTGAGCACGCGCTCGCGGCTAAGGCCGAAGGTGAATTGCTGGTGATCGGCGGCGCTCAGCTTTACCAACAGACTTTGCCGCTGGCGACGCGGCTGGAACTCACACGCGTTCATGCACAAGTTGAAGGCGATACTTTTTTTCCGCCGATCGATCCTGTCGAATGGCTGGAGACCGCGCGCGAGGAGCACGCAGCGGATGTGCGTCACGCGCACGCTTACGCTTTCATAACGCTGCAACGGCGTTGAAGGTTTCGTAAACTGGTGCGGATTCGTCAGTGAGGCTTACATCCGTCGAGTCCAGCATCGCGTAATCAATCGAAAGCTCATCATCACTATCGATGAACAGCATCCGCGGATCGATCGCAACAACTTTATAAAATTAACGAGGACCGTTCATGGCAGACCTGAAAGCAGAATTCGCCAAAGCGCAGAAAGACGTGAAAACGCTGACCAAGCGCCCCGGCAACGAGGATTTGCTCGCGCTGTATTCGCTGTTCAAGCAAGGCTCGGAAGGCGATGCGAGCGGCAGCCGTCCTGGCATGCTCGATATGGTGGGCCGCGCCAAGTTCGATGCCTGGACCAAGCTCAAGGGCACCAGCCAGGACGATGCGATGAAGCAATACATCGCCAAGGTGAAAAAGCTGCTCGGCTAACGTGGCTGCGGGCTAGTATTACGGCCGGCTCATGGCGGTTCAGCTCGCGCGAAAAATCTCTCTTCAATCTGCGGCGCGCGCTGCAAAATCGCGCGCGAATTGCATCGCCACGCGGCCCGAACGCGAGGCGCGGCCCAGCGCCCAGCGCAGCGCAGCTTTCTCGACTTCTTCGTTCCAGATTTCGCAGCCGAGCCGGCGCAGGTGCAAGCGTACCGCATCGAGAAACTGTTCCTGATTGAACGGCGGAAACGATAGCCAGAGTCCAAAGCGTTCGGACAGTGCAATCTTCTCTTCGCTGCTTTCGCCGGGATGCAGTTCGCCTTCCTGGAAACGATATTCGTCGTTCTCGTGTTTGAACTCCGGCATCAGGTGACGGCGATTGCTGGTGGCGTAAATCAGTACGTTGTCCGGCGCTTCCTCAATGCCGCCATCGAGCGCAGCTTTGAGTGCGGCCAGCGCCGGATCGTTGGCCTGCACCGAGAAATCGTCGACATAAAGAATGAAGCGCTCGGCGCGCTCGCGCAGCGGCGCAACGATGTCCGGCAGGTCGGTGAGCTCGTGTGCGGGCACTTCCACCAGACGTAATCCGTGTTGCCCGAATTCGCTGAGCATCGCTTTCACCAGCGAGGATTTTCCGGTGCCGCGGCTGCCGGTCAGCAGCGCATGGTTGGCTGGTCGGCCGGCGACGAAATGGCGCGTGTTGGCGAGCAGTTCGGTTTTCTGCCGCGCGATGCCGAGCAGTTCATCGAGCGCTTGCAATTGCGGATGAACGATCGGCGCTAATGCCGCGTTGCGCCAGCGGTAAGCGAGTGCGCTGCGGGTGGGTTCGGAATTCACGACAGAATGGCAAGACAGAATGGATTAGAGAGTGGATCGAACGTCGATCGGCTGGACTAGCGATTTTAATCGCTCGGCGCGCCGGATCGCGGGACTTCGCGCCTTGCTATCGAATCCATTACCGGCGAATCTGGCGCGAAGGATGCCGTGGCTGCAGCTAAGTTGTAAAATAATTGTAAGGAATGATTCAGCAGCTAAAATCTGCTGCGCCATTCAAACCGGGAGATGTAAAAATCCGCTCGAACCGAATCAAATCGGTCGCGCGCAGCCGCAAAATCTTCAAATATCGATAGTCAAGACGACATCTGCACGACGGCGTTAACATCACCGGCTGCGGGTTCCACTTCAGCAGGCGATGCTCTACACGAATCACCGAGCGAATCATCAAACGCATGAATAATTGCACGCCCAGTTCGAGTGGCTTGCCGTTTCGCAACGGCAGCAGTTTCGCAACGCTCGGCGAAGCGCTGGATTACGCGGCGACAGGCGATGCCGGGCTGAATTTCTATTCGGGCAAAGGCGAGCTGCTCGAAGCCCTGCCGTATGCGCAGCTGCGCCAGCAGGCCTTGCAACTGGCGCGACGCATGCTTGGCGCGGGCCTCAAGCCGGGCGATCACATCGCCATTATCGCCGAAAACGAGGGCGATTTCGTCCGCACTTTTTTCGCCTGCCAGTACGCCGGCATGGTGCCCGCACCGCTGCCTTTGCCGGCCGCGCTCGGCGGCAAGGACCATTATTTGCAGCATATCCGCCGTATGGTCGAGAGTGCGGCGGCGACGGCGGCACTGGCGCCGGCCGCGCTCGAAAACATGCTGCTCGAAGCCTGCGCCGGCTTGCCGCTCGTGGTCTGCGGCACGCTGGCGAAATTCGATACGATCGCGCCGGCGAGCGGCGCCTTGCCGCCGCTCAAAGCCAGTGATCTCGCTTACCTGCAATTTTCTTCTGGCAGCACGCGGTTTCCGCGCGGGGTTGCGGTGACGCATCGCGCGGTGCTGGCGAACATGGGCGGCATTGCCGCGCACGGTCTGCAAATCGGGCCGACAGACCGCTGCATTTCGTGGCTGCCGCTGTATCACGATATGGGCTTGGTGGGCTTTCTGCTGACGCCGCTAACCTGCCAGATTTCGGTCGATTATCTGCACACGCGCGAATTCGCGCGGCGGCCGCTGACCTGGCTGCAATTGATCTCGCGCAACGGCGGCACGCTGTCGTACAGCCCGACGTTCGGCTACGAACTTTGCGCGCGCCGCGCCGAGAAAACCGGGCCGGAAAACCTCGATCTTTCGCGCTGGCGTGCGGCCGGCATCGGCGGCGACATGGTGCGGCCGGAGCCGCTGCAGAAATTCGCCGATACCTTTGCGCTGTCCGGGTTTCGCGCGCAAGCTTTCGTCGCCAGCTATGGCATGGCGGAAGCTTCGCTGGCCTTGTCGTTTGCGCCGCTGGGGCAGGGCATTCGCGCGGATTTGATCGACACCGACCGGCTCGAACGCGAACATCGTGCGATCACGCCCGCAGCCGGCGCCGGCCGCACGCGCGAATTCGTGCATTGCGGCCGCATCCTGCCCGGCCATCGGCTCGAAGTGCGTGATGATTTCAACCGCCCGCTGCCCGATCGCCGCGTCGGCGTGATTTACGTGCACGGCCCGAGCTTGATGGAAGCCTACTTCGGGCATCCGGAAGAGACGGCGAAAATCCTCTCGGCCGATGGTTGGCTCAACACCGGCGACCTCGGCTATCTCACCGAAGGCGAAGTGGTCATCACCGGGCGCGCCAAGGATCTGATCATTCTCAACGGCCGCAACATCTGGCCGCAGGACTTGGAGTGGACTGCCGAAAGCGAAGTCAGCGCCCTGCGCAGCGGCGATGTTGCGGCGTTCGCGGTGGACGCCGGCGCGGGCGAGAACGTTGTTGTGCTGTTTGAATGCCGTGTTGCCGATGTCGGCGCACGCGACGCGCTGCGCGATGCGGTGGCCGGCGTGCTGAGGCAGCGGCATGGCGTGGAAGCCGTGGTGGTGGCGGTTTCGCCGCGCGCCTTGCCGCAGACTTCCTCCGGCAAGCTGAGCCGCGCAAAAGCGAAGATGCTGTATCTGCAAGGGGCGTTCGAGCTCAAGCGTGCCGTTGCCGCAAGCTGAAGTCGGGCCGCTGATTGCGTTGACCGGCGCCAGCGGGTTTGTCGGCCGCCACCTGGTGCGCGAACTGGCCACGCGCGGCAATCGCGTGCGCATTCTGACGCGCCGCGATCCAGTCAATCAGGCTTGGCGCGATGTCGATCTCGAAGTGGTGCCCGGCACACTGGGCGATGTCGCGGCGCTGCGAGAACTGGTCACCGGCGCCGATGCCGTGGTGCATCTGGCGGGGCTGATCAAGGCGGTCAATACCGCGCAGTTCATGGCGGTTAACCGCGATGCCACCCGCGCGCTGGCGCAAGCCACTCAGCGTTACGCGCCGCATGCGCAGTTTTTGCAGGTCTCCAGCCTCGCCGCGCGCGAGCCCACACTCTCAGCTTATGCCGCCAGCAAAGCCGCTGGCGAGCAGGCCGCGCTCGAAGTGCTCGGCCGGCAGGCAACCGTGCTGCGACCGCCTGCGGTGTATGGTCCCGGCGATCTGGAGACGCTGATTTTTTTTCAGCTGGCCGAGTATCGCACCGTCTGGGTGCCAGGCAATCCGGCAGCGCGAATGGCGTTGATTCATGTTGGCGATCTGGTCACGGCCATCGCTGATCTGCTGGCGTCAACGCCGACCGGCGCAATCTGCGCGGTGGCCGACGCGCAGCCGGCCGGCTACCGCTGGCAGGAAATCCTGGCCGCCGCCGCGCGGGCGGTGGGTAATCACAATCCGCGATTCCGGCGGCTGCCGCGCTGGCCGCTGGTGTTGGCGGCGCGCTGCGGCGACCTCGGCCGGCGTCTCGGCTATCCGAAAATGCTCAACACCGAAAAACTGCGCGAGTTGCTGCATCAGGACTGGTCGCTATCCGCTGCCGAACAAGCGGAATCGCCAAAATTTTCGCCCAGATACGATCTCGCCGCTGGATTTGGTACCGCTGTTGCTTGGTATCGGCAGACGGGATGGCTTGCGGATCGAGATCGATCTTGAATACGCGGGCTGACGTATTGCCAATGATATTTTCAAGCGGGCGGCGAAAGCCCGGTTTCGATTTTGTGACAAACTCGTCCGGCGCGGGTACGATGATTTCTCAAATTTTTAGAAGGGTTGCAGTCGCCTCAGATCGCGGCGCTAACGAGTGACGATGACGGATAGTTCTGAAAATATCCGGGTGGACGTAATTGCCGCCCTGAAGAAAATCCTGCCGCGCCCGGTAGCGATCAGCGGCGCAACCCATATCGTTCAGGATCTGGGACTGGATTCCCTCGCCATCATGAATTTCATGCTGGAAATCGAGGATCGTTTCGACATTTCCATCCCCTTGGACCGCGCCGCCGATATCGCTACTGTCGACGATCTGGTGCTGGCCATCGAAGCTTTGGTGAAACAAGAAAAAGCATGAGCATCCTGGCCAAATTTTCGCAGCTGCAACAGACTTACGACCAGCTCGGCGCGCTGCAGCCGAATCCTTTCGCAGTCACTTTCGAGCAGATTCTGTCGTCCACCGAAGGCGTAATCGACGGCCGCCGCACGATCCTGCTCGGCACCAATAATTACCTTGGGCTGACGATGGATGCGGATTGCATTGCGCAGTCGGTGCAGGCCTTGCAGCAGCAGGGCACCGGCACCACCGGCTCACGCGTCGCCAACGGCAGTTATGCTTCGCATCGCGCGCTGGAGCAGGACCTGGCGAAGTTCTTCCAGCGTCAGCATTGCATGGTGTTCAGTACCGGTTATCAGGCCAATCTCGGTATGCTTTCGACCTTGGTCGGCCGCGGCGATCACCTGATTCTGGATGCCGACAGCCACGCCAGTATTTACGACGGCGCACGGCTCGGCCATGCCGAAGTGATCCGTTTCCGGCATAGCGATCCGGACGATCTTTACAAGCGGCTGCGGCGTTTGAAGGACACCCCCGGCAGCAAGCTGATCGTCGTCGAAGGCATTTACTCGATGCTCGGCGATCTGGCGCCCTTGCGTGAAATTGCCCAGGTCAAGCGCGAAATGGGCGCTTATCTGATGGTCGACGAAGCGCACTCGATGGGCGTGCTCGGCGAACACGGCCGCGGTCTCGCGGAAGCGGCCGGCGTGGAAGCCGATGTCGATTTCATCGTCGGCACGTTTTCCAAGAGCCTCGGCAGTGTCGGCGGTTTCTGCGTTGCCGATATCGAGGGATTCAACGTGCTGCGCGTCGCCTGCCGTCCGTATATGTTCACCGCGTCGCTGCCGCCGTCGATCATCGCATCGACGCGCCAGGCCTTGCGGCACCTCGAAGCCGATGCGACCTTGCGCGCGCGGCTGACCAACAATGCCAATCATCTCTACGAAGGCTTGCGCGAACTCGGCTTGCAGGTCGGTCCGCATGCCAGCCCGATCGTGTCGGTGGCGCTGGAAGATCAGGCGCTCGCGGTGCGTTTCTGGAACGCGCTGCTGCACAACGGTCTTTACCTGAATCTGGCACTGCCGCCGGCAACGCCATCCAACAAGCCGCTGCTGCGCGCCAGCGTCAGCGCCGCGCACAGCCGTCGTCAGATCGATCGCGCGATCCAGCTGTTCGGCGAAGTAGCCGTACAACTCGGCGTGCTCGGAACCGGCAGCGGCGCGCCGATCGCAATGGTGGCTTGAGGGTTTTCGAAGCGCGGAAACTCGCTGCATTTCCACATCGGATGCTGTCAGCCAAACTGCGCTAAACATCGTTGCCGAGGCTGGATAAACTGCGCGCTCCGGCAAGCCGCGATGAACGATTTCCGCAAGCCCAGTCACCGCCAAACGATCGATACCCGCCTGCCGTGACTGCCATTACTCTCGCGCATTTTTCCGATCCGCACTTGAGCCACGAGCCGCGCTTGCGGCTGCGCGAGCGCTTCAGTAAGCGGCAACTCAGTGCCTGGTCGTGGCAGCGCGCGCGGCGCGAAATCCAAACCGGCGGCGTGCTGCAAGCGCTGCTGGCCGATCTGCGCCAATATCATCCCGACCATATTGCGATTACCGGCGACATCACCAATTTTTCGCTGCACGAAGAATTCGCCGCCGCTGCCGATTGGCTGAAAACTCTGGGCGAGCCCGAGGCGGTGAGCATCGTGCCCGGCAATCATGATGCGCTGGTGAAAGTGGACGCCGCCGATGGCCTAGGCCGCTGGCAGCCGTGGATGTCGGCGGATCGGGATCGCTCACCGGCACCACAATGGCCCTACGTGCGCATTCGCAGCGATATCGCGCTGATCGGCCTGAATTCCGCGCGGCCAACCTGGCCCGCGTTGGCCTCCGGAATCATCGGCGCCGATCAACTCGCGCGGCTCGAACCGATATTGTCTGAACTCGGTGCGCGCGGCCTGTTCCGGATTGTGCTGCTGCATCATCCGCTCGCCGATGGCGCTGTCTCGGCGCGCAAAGCCCTGCGCGATCGCGCAGCCTTGCGTGAAGTACTGGCGCGTGCCGGTGCGGAACTGGTGCTGCACGGTCACGCACGCGATGCACGCTTCGATACCATCGCCGGGCCGATCGCGCCGATTCTGTGTCTTGGATTACCGTCCTCATCCGCGATTCCAAATCCCAAAGACGAGGGCGCGCGCTGGCATCACCTGAGCATTCGCCGGCTCGATGCCGGCCTTTGGGAGATGTATGTCGAGGCGCGCTTGTTGAACCCGCAATCGAATCGCTTCGAGCGCGGCGGCGCTTATTCGATGCGGGTCGAGCGCGGTGCGGCGCTGTAATAGGCCGATAGCATCGCTGTGCGATCCGCGTGGCTAAAATGCTGATTAGGCTTGCCGAATCGTCTCTTGCCACTACTTGCCTCAACCACACATCTAATATTCTTGCACCTACCGCTGCGCGCCTTGATCTCTCTCCCGAATGGCAACTCGTAGCGCAAATCTGCTGAATCGCTACCTGCTCGGTCTGCTGATCCGGCCGTTGCTGCTATCGATCGGCGTGGTGCTGCTGGCGTTGCTGCTGGAGCGGCTGCTGCGCCTGTTCGATCTGGTGGCTGCCACCGACAACGCGCTCGATTCGGTGCTGCTGATGCTGCTGTATCTGGTGCCGCATTATCTCGGCCTCGCGCTGCCGGCGGCGTTCTTCGCCAGTATCTTCATGGTGGTCGCGCGGCTTGGCGACGATAACGAACTCGATGCGCTGCTGGCCTCGGGCCGCTCGATCAGCCAGACCGCGCAGCCGTTCTTCGCGGTGGCGTTGGTGCTGTCGCTGTTCAGTTTTTATCTGTACGGCTCGCTGCAACCCTACAGCCGTTACCGCTATCACCAGGTTTCCTACGACGCCGAACATGCCGGCTGGAATGCGCGCGCGCAGGAAAATATTTTCTCCGATGCCGGCGGCGGTTTCGTGCTCACGGCCGATCAGGTCGATGCCACCGGACGTGGACTCACACGCGTGTTCATCCGCCGTCTTGGCTCGCAAGGCGAAGAAGAAATCACCACCGCGCAAAGCGGCCGGCTGCAGCCATCTGCAGATGGTAAAACATTGCTGCTACACCTCGAAGACGGTCAATTGGTGCATGAGGATCCGGATCGTCAATTACTCAAAGTGATGTTCAAACAAGGCACTTTCAATGAGGATTTCAACCCGGATGCGCCGCCGTTCCGCGCGCGCGGCGAGAGCGAACGCGAGCTGACCTCGCTCGAATTGTGGCGCGGACTGCATCAGCCGACACCACCCTTGCCAGCGCCGCAACTCGCCGGAGAATTACAGGCGCGATGGGTGCGGGCGTTGTCGTTTCCCTTGCTGCCGCTGCTGGCGGTGCCGCTCGGCATGTCGGCCAAGCGCGGCCGCCGTGCACCGGGCGTAATCGTCGCCTGCCTCGCCTTGCTGGCGTTGCAGCACGGCGTGCAGTTCGGCGAAAGTCTGGCCGAGGCGGGCCGTGCGCCAGTGATTGCCGCGGTGTGGACGCCGCTGCTCGTGTTCGGCGGCATCAGCGCATGGCTGTTTTTCGGCAGCCTGAAAACGCCGGGTGATAATCCAGTCACGCGCGCGGTTTCGGCGATCGAAGCGATGCTGGACGGCATCCATCTGCGTCGTCCGAAAAAGTCGGCGCCGCACTCGGTTACGCCGAGATCGCGCACATGAACGGCGCTTTGGCGCACTATCTGCGGCGGCTGTTCGCGCTGCAAACGATCGGCGTGCTGATCGCCTTGACCGCGCTGTTGCAGGTGCTCGATCTGCTCGATGCCACCAGCGACATCCTCAATCGCCATCTCGGTGTTACCGGCATCCTGCATTACACCGCGCTGCGCACGCCGGTGGAACTGGCCTTGTCGCTGCCGCTGGCGATGCTGCTCGGCGCGCTGTTTACGTACTACACGCTGGCGCGCAATCACGAACTGATCGCCATCCGCGCGGCCGGCATGCACATGGGCTGGATGCTGAAAGTGCTGTTGCCGGTGGTCGCGCTGTTTGCGCTGTTTCAATTCGTGATCGCCGATCGCGTCGAGCCGATCGCCGAGGGCGCGATGAGCGCGTGGTGGAACTCCACCACCTTGCCTGGCAACGACGATGACGAGCCGCCGAAAACCTTGTGGTGCCATACCGGCGATAGTCTGGTGGCGCTGGATCACGTCAGCGCCGATGGCCGGCACCTGCAGGGCGTGCATATTTATCGGCGCAATGCGGATCATCAGCTGGTCTCGCGCGTGTATGCCGAAGCTGCGGATTGGCAGCATCGGCAATGGCATCTGCGCGCGGCCAGCGAACTGCAACTGCAGGATCAGCGCGTCGCTCGTGTTGTGCCGATGGATGCCATCTGGAAAACCAACCTGTTGCCGGACGATGTGCTGCGGCTGAATTTGCCGCAGCCGCATCTTTCCAGCACCACCTTGTATGGCATCGTCGCCGGCGAGCGCGTCGGCACGCGGCCGCCGAGTTATTACCGCACCCTGCTGTACCGCAGTTTCGCCGCGCCGCTGGGCCTGGCCGTGATGCTGCTACTGGCCTTGCCGGCCACGCGTGCGGTTGAGCGCGGCGGTGGTGGTGGCGGCAAGCTGCTGGCCGCACTTGGCGCGGGTCTGGCATTCGTATTGGCCGATGGCTTGATGACCTCGCTCGGCGAAGGCGACCGCGTGCCGCCCTTGCTCGCGGCATTCCTGCCCTTGCTGATGTTCGGCGCTGGCGGCATGGTGCTGCTGCGGCGTTACATCATTGGTTGAAAATTGTTGTATCAATTGAACCGAGGGACTGGATCAAACCCGTGAAAGGAAGCAGATGATTGCCAATACAAACCGGCCGCCAGTGCCGGCCTCGAATATCGAAATCGTGCCGGTCACCCCAGCGGAAATGAACCGCTTCATCCGCGTGCCGTTTCGCGTGCATGCGGACGATCCGAACTTCGTGCCGCCACTGATGATGGAACGCCGCGAAGCGTTTTCCGACAAGGTCAATCCGTTTTTTCTGCACGCGGATTATCAGTTCTGGATCGCGCGCAAGAATGGTGTGGACGTCGGCCGCATCAGCGCGCAACTGGATCATTTGTCGCAGTCACTGAAGCACGAAGGTGCCGGATTTTTCGGCCTGATCTGCGCGGATAACGACCCGGAAATTTTCGATGCGCTGTTCGCCACCGCCGAAAACTGGCTGCGCGAAAAAGGCTGCACCAAGATGCTCGGCCCGTTCAATTTGTCGATCAACGAAGAAACCGGTTTGCTGGTAAAAGGCTTCGATACGCCGCCGATGCTGCTGATGGGTCACGACCGCGAATTCGTCGCCGGCCAGATCGAGCGGCTCGGTTACGTCAAGGCCAAGGATGTGTTCGCGTATCTGATGGACATCACCCAGCCGCTGCCGGAAAACGTGCGGCGGCTGGTCGAGCGGCCGATGCGCGACGACCTGCGCGTGCGGCCGATGAGTACGAAGCATTATCACGAGGACATCGTCACGCTCACCAGCATTTACAACGATGCCTGGTCGCAAAACTGGGGCTTCGCGCCGTTCACCGATGCCGAAGTGGAATACATGGGCAAGTCGCTGAAACCGATTCTCGATCCGAAGATGGTCGCGTTCGCCGAACTCAATGGCGAAACGGTCGGGTTCGGTGTCGCGCTGCCCAACATCAACGCCGCGATCCGCGATTTCGACGGCAAACTTTTGCCGTTCAACTGGGCCAAATTACTTTGGCGCTTGAAAGTCAGCGGCATCCGCAGCGGCCGCGTGCCGCTGATGGGCGTGAAGCGCAGCGTCACCGGTTTCGGCGCGCGGCTGGTGCCATTCCTGATCATCGAATCGATGCGCCAGCGCGCGCTGCAAAAAGGCATGCGCGAGTTCGAACTGTCGTGGATTCTGGAAGATAACCTGCCGATGCGCAGCATCATCGAAGCGCTCGGCGGACGCGCTTACAAGACTTATCGCCTTTACGAAAAATCGCTGGCGTGACGAGCCAGCCTGCAACGTCCTCGGCGTTCTGGCGCGCGCCAGCGGGCGGTTTGACCGCGCTGATTCTGGCCGGCTCGCGCGGCGCGGGCGATCCACTGGCGGTCTACGCCGGCGTCAGTCACAAGGCGCTGATCGAAATCGACGGCACGCCAATGATCGAGCGCGTTGTCGCCGCACTCGCTGCCGTTGCCGGCATCGCACGCATCGTCATTTCGATCGAATTGCCGGAACTGATTGCCGGCTTGTCCGGCGTGCAGGCGGCTGCGAACGGCCTGCCGATCGAAGTGCTGAAATCCGCCGCGAGTCCCAGCCGCAGCGTCGCCGCAGCGCTGGATCATTGCGGCACGCCGCTGCTGGTGACGACCGCCGACCACGCCCTGCTGCAAGCCGAATGGATCAGTTATTTTCTGGGTCACATTCCGGCGGATGCGGATGCCGCCGTCGCACTCGCCAACAAGGCCGCAATCCTCGAAGCGGTGCCGGACACCGCGCGCACTTATCTGCGATTCGCCGACGATCATTACTCCGGCTGTAACCTCTTTTTATTCGCAACGCCTGCGGCGGCCGGCGCGGTTCATTTCTGGCGCGAAGTGGAAGCCGAACGCAAGCGACCGTGGCGCATGCTGCGACGTCTCGGCCTGGGTTTCGCGCTGCGTTATGCAATCGGAAAACTACCGCTGAACTCAGCAATTGCTCGCCTCGGCGAGCTTTCCGGCACGCGAGCGGCAGTAGTGAAAATGCCGTTCGGCCGCGCCGCGGTAGATGTCGATAAACCCGCCGATCTGGATCTGGTGCAGCGATTGCTGGCGCAGGATCGAAAGAAAAATCAGGCGTGAACTAAAGCCGGGAATTTGCCGCGCACACTGCGATCGATTGGTCCGCTTCTCAAACGACTACGCGATTTTCAGTCCGGCCTGGTGTCGCGGATTGGTTGTTGCCGATCACTGCCCAGAACGACATCCCATAGCGGCGAACTCACGCCGAAGCCGCGCGTGGCATCGACAAAATGATGCTGCATGTGGTGCCGCTTCAGCGCCTTCAGCCACGGCAGCCGGAATGTCGCGTGGTGCAGCGCGTAGTGCGTCATGTCGTAAACCAGATAGCCACTGAGAAAACCGGCGAAGCAGGCGTTCAAATCAGCCTGCGGCAGCAGCAGCCAGAACAGGCCATAGAAAAGTGCGGCGATCGGCAGGCTTGCCGATGGCGGCATCACCAGCCGCCGCGCATCGTTCGGATAATCGTGATGGACGCCGTGCATGATGAAGTGCAGTCGCAGTCCCCAGCGACTGCTCGGCACAGAGTGAAACACCCATCGATGTAGCACATATTCCGTGGGCGTCCATACGGCCAGGCCGATTGTGAACCACAGCAGCGCTTGAATCAGCACAAGCTTATCGCGGCTCAGCGAAATGAAAACCAGAGCGAGCACGATCGGCACATAGACGATCAGCGGCACCGAAAAATGCACCTTCGACAGCGCTTCCATCCAGCCGCGCTCGAACATGCGCGTCGACTCGCGCGAGTTGGAAATGTAGGGGCGGGCGGCGACAGTCACGTTTCGATTATCAAGCAAATTGTCGGGCTGCGCTCAAGCCAGCTTCTTGTGCCGCGAGCGCCGGTTCACGCCCGGCTCCGCACCCGTGCGGCGGCGGAAATCGTCTTCGTATTCGCGGTAATTGCCTTCGAGGAAAACGATCTCGCCGCTGTCTTCAAACGCGAGAATGTGCGTGGAGACGCGATCGAGAAACCAGCGGTCATGTGAAATCACCAGCGCGCAGCCGGAGAAATCGAGCAGCGCTTCTTCGAGTGCACGCAGGGTTTCCACGTCGAGATCATTGGTCGGTTCGTCGAGCAGTAGCACGTTGCCGCCGGCCAGCAGCAGCTTGGCCAGATGCAGACGGTTGCGTTCGCCGCCGGAGAGTTCCTTCACGCGCTTTTGCTGGCTTTCGCCCTTGAAGTTGAAGCGGCCGATGTACGCGCGGCTCGGCATTTCAAACGAGCCGGCGCGGATGATGTCGAGTCCGCCGCTGACTTCCTGGAACACGGTTTTGTCGCCATCGAGCGCATCGCGGCTTTGATCGACATGCGCGATCTTCACCGTTTCGCCGATGCGGATTTCGCCGGAATCCGGTTTTTCCTGACCGAGCAGCATGCGGAACAGCGTGGTCTTGCCGCGGCCGTTGGCTCCGACGATGCCGACGATCGCGCCCTTCGGCACCTTGAAATTCAGGCCTTCATACAACATGCGCCCGCCGTATTTCTTGGCGACGTTGTCGACTTCAATCACCATGTCGCCGAGCCGCGGACCGGGCGGAATATAAAGCTCCTTGGTCTCGGCGCGCTTCTGGAATTCCTGGCTCGCCATTTCCTCGTAGGCCTTCAAACGCGCCTTTGATTTGGACTGGCGGCCTTTCGGATTCTTGCGCACCCATTCGAGTTCTTCCTTCATCGCGCGGGCATGCGCGTCTTCGGATTTCTGCTCGTTCGACAGACGTTTTTCCTTGCCTTCGAGCCAGGTCGAATAATTGCCCTGCCAGGGAATGCCGTGGCCGCGATCGAGTTCCAGAATCCAGCCGGCCACGTTGTCGAGAAAATAGCGATCGTGCGTGACCGCGATGATGGTGCCGGGAAAATCCTTAAGGAATTTTTCCAGCCAGGCGACCGACTCGGCATCCAGATGGTTGGTCGGCTCGTCGAGCAGAATCATGTCCGGCTTGCTCAGCAGCAGACGGCACAGCGCTACGCGCCGGCGCTCGCCGCCGGAAAGTTTGGTGACATCCGCATCCCAGGCCGGCAGGTTCAGCGCTTCGCCGGCTTTGTCGAGCACCACGTCGAGATTGTTGCCGTCGCCTGCGGCGAGAATGTTTTCCAGCTCCTGCTGACGCGCAGCGAGCTTGTCGAAATCCGCATTTTCTTCGGCGTAGGCGGCGTAAACCTTATCGAGTTCAGCCTGCGTTTCGGTGATGTGCGACATCGCCTCCATCACGTTTTCACGCACATTCTTGGCCGGATCAAGCTGCGGTTCCTGCGGCAGATAACCGACCTTCAAGCCCGGCTGCGGCCGCGCTTCGCCATGAAATTCCTTGTCCACACCCGCCATGATTTTCAGCAGCGTCGATTTGCCCGCGCCGTTGTAGCCAAGCACGCCGATCTTGGCGCCAGGAAAAAAGCTCAAGGAAATATCGCGCAGGATTTCTTTCTTCGGTGGGACGATCTTGCCCACCTTGTTCATCGTGTAAACGTACTGGCTCATGGCTGGCGTCTGAATGGCGAATGGAGAATGCCGGTCGAAAGTCCGGGCGCGAATTATGAAGTAGCCCTGCCGCTGCCGCCATCGGTCCGGCATGAGGTATGCCTATAATCTGCCTATGAAGCAGGAATTGAATCGGCCGATGAGCCGCAAAAAAAATCCCGCGATCAGCATTTGGGTGATTGCGACAGTGATGGCATTCGGGTGCAGCGACTCGGCGCGCGCCTATGTTTACCGTTGCACCGTCAATGGCCGCATGGTTTATACGGACATCGCCTGCGCACCGAACAGCGCGCCTGCCGAGCTGCCGGAATTAACCGGCGTGCAGGCGGTGCCGCATGGTGATTTTGCCAGGCAGTACGATGACGAAGCGCGCCGCCGCGGGATTGCCGTGAGCCGTGCGCGTGCGCAGGAAGCCGCAGCTTACGAGAAGAAAACCGCGAACGATGCGGCGATTCACAAGGCGCTGCTCGAAGATCGCGTGGTGCCCGGCATGACGCCCGCGCAAGTCGAGCAGGTGCTCAATCTGCCGAACCGCATCGAAGATCAGGGCGGTGCGCATGAACGCTGGCTCTATCGCAACGGCCGCGATCGCCGCACGGTCTCTTTCAAGGACGGCGTGGTTACTGGCGACCGCAAAGATAGCGAGTCCGGAACGCAACGGTGACGCCGGGCGCCACTGCAACGACCGCGGTGCTCGAATCGATTTCGCTGGCTGATGTCGAGAATGCTGCGCGGGTGATCGCCGGCCAGGTGCTGCGCACGCCGTGTACCCCATCGAAGGTGCTGTCGAAACTGACCGGCGCCGAAGTCTGGATCAAGTTCGAGAATTTCCAGTTCACCGCGTCGTTCAAGGAACGCGGCGCGGTGAACAAGCTGACCAGCCTGACTGCGGCTGAACGCGCAGCGGGCGTGGCGGCGATGTCCGCCGGCAACCACGCGCAGGCGGTGGCTTATCACGCGACCCGGCTGGGGATCAAAAGCTGCATCGTGATGCCGATGAACACGCCGTTCACCAAGGTGCGCAACACGCGCGAACTCGGCGGCGAAGTCATCCTGCACGGCGAGACACTGGCCGATTCGTTCGAGTTCATGCAGCGCGAACTGGTGGTCGGTCGCGGCATGACGCTGGTGCATCCTTACGACGATCCGCGGGTGATGGCGGGCCAGGGCACCATCGCGCTGGAAATGCTCGCCGATGTGCCGGAGCTGGATACGCTGGTGATTCCGATCGGCGGCGGCGGGCTGTTTTCCGGCAATGCGGTTGCCGCGCACGGATTGCGGCCGGATATCCGGATGATCGGCGTGGAATCCGCCGGCTATTGCTCCGCATTCGCTGCGATTAACGGCGACTCCAGCCTCGCCCGCGGCGGCCCCACCATTGCCGAAGGCATCGCGGTGAAAGGCATCGGCCGCCACACTTTGCCGATCATCCGCGCGCACGCACACGAACTGGTGCGGGTTGAGGAATCCGCGATCGAGCGCGCGATCGGCTTGCTGGCGAATGTCGAGAAAGTCGTCGCCGAAGGCGCCGGCGCCACCGGGCTCGCCGCGCTGATTACCGATCCGGCCAAATACGCCGGCCGCAAAGTCGGCTTGATTCTATGCGGCGGCAATATCGATCCGCGGCTGTTGTCGAGCGTGCTGCTACGCCAGCTGGTGCATGAATCGCGGCTGGTTTCGCTATCGATCGAAATCGAAGACAGTCCCGGCTTTCTGGCCCGCGTGGCAGGCTGCGTCGGGCTTTCCGGCGGCAATATCGTGCAGGTTCATCACGAGCGGCTTACGACAGGGCTTCATGTTAAAAGTGCAACGCTCGAAATGCTGGTCGAAGCTCAGGACGAATTGCACTCCCAACAAATCGCAAGCGACCTGCGAGGGCACGGCTATGTAGTGCATAGAATCGATGGCGGATATAGCCAAGTCGACTAGTTCTGCGTCACTGCTTGGATCGATTGCATCAACGAACTGAAATCGAATTCAAATCGTTATATTCCTCTCCAGTACGGGCCTGAGACGGTGGCAATCGCGTGCCTCCACAGACGTTGAAATGATGAAATCGAAATGAATGCGTCGGGCGAGAGCGACTTTTTAGCACATGCGGTTTCGCGCAAAACGGCTCGTGGTGCGATAAACCTCGGCATTCGGCAGGTGCTTGTTCAAGGCAGCAATATTCTCGGTAGCATTGTCCTGGCTCGACTACTTAGCCCCAATGATTTTGGCGTCTATGCGGTTATCGTATTCGCTTCAAATTTTTTGGCGGCGTTTGGGGCAGGAGGTCTGGCAGCAAGTCTGATCAGACAATCTGAAGAGCCCACCGAAATGGATTACAGGACCGTATTCACTGTCCAGCAGGTACTAGTCTGCGCAGTGGTAGCGCTTACTTTCGTCTGTTCACCATTACTCGCCAATGCGTATGGACTCTCCTCGCAGAGTAGTTGGCTTTTTCGTTTGACTTCGTTGTCGCTGGTTGCCGTGTCACTAATGGTGGTCCCTCAGGCCAGACTAGAACGGCATCTCCAGTTCGATCGGCTGGCGATGATAGAGGTGCCACAGGCGGTGTTATTCAATGTGACAGCGATATCGTTAGCCTATTGGAGGTTCGGCGCATTCTCGTTTCCGATCGCTTTATTGGTCCGAACGATTTCCGGGGCTGTTTTGGCGAATATCATCAGTCCATGGTCAATCGGATTTGCTTGGGACTGGCAACGCATCAAGGAACATCTCCGTTTTGGATTGCCATTTCAGGGGATACAACTCATATCGCTGGTCAAAGACAGCATCACTCCATTACTCGTTGGACTCTCCGTCGGCCCCGTGGCCGTGGGTTATCTTAATTGGGCTGGAACGCTAGCTACTTATCCCGTGCTGGCGCTTTTTGTGCTGCAGCGGCTATATATGCCAGCGATGTCGCGTCTCCAAAATCAGCCATCGGAGTTGGCACTTTTTACGAACAATGTCCTCTGGTTGACAAATCTACTTACAGCACCCCTTGCGGTCCTCACTCTAGTGCTTGTGACGCCCATCACGATCATCGTATTCGGTGAAAAGTGGAGGCCCGCGATCTCATACTTCTATCTACTGTGGGCGGCTAATGTATTCGTCCCTATATCGATTCCGGTTATGAGCCTATTGAACTCGCTTGGCCACTCGCAAATGGCGTTCCGGTTCTCGATAATCTGGATGGTGGGCACCTGGGCGATAGGTGCGCCACTTATCTTTATCTGTGGGCCGCTAGGATTTGCGATCGCTAATTTAATTGTGCAATTCACAAATATTTTTTTAGTACGCATCGCACAGCGCAAGATTCCGTTCAGTGTTCTGGCAAATATATGCCGAAGCTGGAGTGTTGCGTCACTGGTCGGTCTGTGTGTGTGGGCGCTCAATTGGGCATATCCAGTCAAAAGCGCTGTTGCTCTTATCACGTTTATATTCGGAAGCCTCGCAATCTATGCGGTCTCAATTTTTGTGGTGGATCGCGGACTTATTCTGGCCAGCTTGAAAACATATCGGAACCGCTGATGCGATCTGGAATCTCAGTTGTCGTCAATACTTTCAACGAAGAGAAAAATCTTCCGAATGCACTCGCCTCGGTGAAGTCCTGGGCCGACGAAATCGTTGTAGTTGATATGCACAGCTCGGACGAAACGATCGCAATTGCAAGGCGATTTGGCGCCGAGGTCTTTTTGCATGAAAATCTCGGCTTTGCAGATCCTGCGCGGGCGTTTGCAGTCAGGCAGGCGAAACATGAATGGATATGTATTCTCGATGCAGATGAAATGATCCCGCCGCAGCTCTACCAGGCTCTGATGGATGCGGTCGTTGCCGATGATGCAGATGTGATCGTGATTCCGCGTCTGAACTTAATTTGCGGCAAGCCAATGCGCGCTTCGGGCTGGGGTCCGGATCAAGATGCACAACTCAGGTTCTTTCGTAAGGACGCAGTGATCCTGTCTGATCAGATTCATAATTTCATTCGGGTTGGGCCTAATGCGCGCGTAAGAACCCTAAAGTACCGTCAACATGGCGCCATCATTCACTTCAACTACCTTGACGGCGCACACTTGATCGAAAAACTGAACCGCTACACCACGATCGAGGCACAACAAGCAGTTGGACGACATTGGTCGGCCGGAATTATGAAGTTAGCACTTATATGTATTAAGACTTTTATTTCGATTTATATAAAAAAGCGCGGATTCATTGACGGATGGCGGGGTTTCTATCTTGCAATGCTTATGGTGTTCTACAGGTTGACGACATACCAAAAGTTTTTAGAGATCAGGACACTTGGCGGGCGGGCGCAAATTGAAGAGTCTTACCTCGTCGAAGCGCGGCGTGTTATTGCGTCGTATAACGTAGCCGCGTCATCGTGAAGTACTTTTGGTTGACGTGAGATGACCTCCCGCGAATGCATCGATGTTTGCTGCTCGAACAGCACGAGCTACGATGGAAGCGGGGCAATTGTGATCGTCAACTGGAATGGTTGGGCGGATATTATTGAATGCCTGGAAGCGGTATTTCGACTGGTGCAATTCGATGGTCCAGTTGTTATTTGCGACAACGGCTCTACGGACGACTCGATCATCAATATCCGAGCTTGGACGCAGGGGCGTCTGTGCGCGATTCCCGAGACAAATGATCCTGTAATCAGGAGTCTCATCGTCCCTCCAATCGTTAAGCCCATAGATTTTTTTGAAGTTGACGAAGAAAACCTTAAAGACTTTAACCAGAGTAATGTCGGTACAACGCGACTTTTTCTGCTTAAGCTATCCAAAAACGTCGGCTTCGCTGCGGGAAACAATGCTGCGCTTGCCTTGCTAAGAAGAAACTTCGACATTGAGTGGTTCTGGCTTTTGAACGGCGATACAGTGCCCGCTCGTGAATCGGCGATCGGACTTTCGGCACAGATGCGTCATGCCACCGAGCCGACTATCACGGGATCAGTTTTATTGGAGTATTGGGCTCCTGATGTAGTCCAAGCATGCGGGGCCTCTTATTCCCCTCTTACTGGGTCGATCAAGCACAATCTCGAAGGTTTTCGGTATAACGAGTGCAAGGAACTTCAGGCTGAAAATATTCGCGTCGATTACCCCATAGGGGCGTCGCTGGCAGTGAACAAATTATTTCTCGACGCTGTTGGTCCGATGACTGCCGATTACTTTCTCTATCATGAAGAGATTGATTGGGTATTGGCGCTCGGATGGCCTAGCAGAGCGACAATCACATGCCAAAGCCTGGTATTTCACAAAGGCGGCAAGACTACGGGGGCTACGAAAGAAGCAAAAAAAAGAGGATTGACTGCTGATTACTATTTCATGCGCGGCCGGATCCTTCTCGCCACCCGATACTTCCCTTGGCGGCTCCCTGCAATCGTAGCGGTCAGTCTCATTGCTGCTGTCCGCCGATTTTTTCGCCCGACGTCTGGCGGCTTTAAGAATTCCATGGCAGCAATTCGAGATGGTCTATTTCAAAACGTGGGCAAACGTAAATAATGTCGGAGAATCCTTGGTATAACGGTCGATTCGATCCGCTGATCTTCGTCATTTGTGCGATTTTCTTTTGTGCGCCTCTAGGTGTATTGATCCCCATTCCCGGCGCACCGCACTCCTTCCGCTTCTATTACCTGTTGCTACCTGTGTCGCTTCTACTTGCCGGGCTGCGCGGAACAAGCCGACATGCAGTGGCGCGCTTGATTCTACTTTCGCCGATCGTCGTCTATCTAATATTCTCTTTACTATTGATTGCAAGCCGGGGTTCAGTGGTTCCGACTGCCGACGACGGCGATGAAGGCAACCCGGTGTTCAGGGCTTCGTTGCTACTTTCTCTGATTGGTTTTTATATCGTTGCCTGCGATCAGATCCGCCGTATCGGCTTTCAGGCACTGGCCACATTCACCAGACTCTTTTTCTCAGGTTTTGCCATCAGCCTGTTGGCGGGGTACGTCTTTTTTATCGGGTACTACGTCGGTGTACTTAGTATCGACGTACTTGAGCCGTTGCATGTTTTGATACAGTTTGGATACGGGTTGTTGCGCTTTTCGCCAGGTTCATACCCGAATGAGTATGGCGTCATCTGCAGCTACGTAGTCAGCATTGCAGCTCTTTGTCACGCGTGCAAGCTTTCCGGAGAAGATCGCCGCATGATGCTGGGCCCGGTTGCGAGAAGCGGAACATGCTTCAGTCTGTTCACACTGCTATCTCTCGGGGCCTTATTCCTCGCAACTACTCGCGCAGCGTACGTATCATTCACTCTAAGCGTCATCTATCTCTTACTATTCCGTCTCAGAGGAACCGGTAGATTGAAATTTGTCTTCGCAATCGTTGCGATCGGCATTGCGATACTCACTGTGACTTCACTGTACTTTGATGCCGTCAGCGTATTTGTTGATGCGTACAATGCGTTCTTCGATGAAGACTCCAGCGCGTATGAGCGATTCTACGCCTGGAAAGATGCATTTTCGCTGTTTGATGACTACCCAATCCTGGGGACCGGCTTTGGATCGGTCGACATGATTCACAACACCTACCTACAAATATTTATCGGCTTTGGAGTAATCGGTACGGGCTGCGTAGTCGTTTCTCTTATGCTCGTATCGTTTTTTGAGGCCGCGCGTTCAAGCTACATAGCTGTACCTACAAAATTGATCGACTTCACCAATGGATTGAGGTCGATCGGAATGATTCACATCGCATGGTTTGCTATGAGCAATCACAATCTCAACCATTTCCTGACTTGGTTCGTGTTGGTGACCTATACGGCGGGCGCCGGCAAGCGTGGCAAACGGTTGCGAGACCGAGAGAGCGTTTCAAGTCCAGCGTCTGAGCAAGAACACCCGCTAACAGCCTGATTCGAGATGGACATCATGCAAATCGCACGTGTGTCTGCGAGCATAACCCGGTGAAGTCCCGTCCTATTACAATCACGATAAACGGACGATTCGTCACACAACCGCTAACTGGCGTTCAGCGGTACTCTTGGGAAATCGTAAAAGCACTTGACGAGCTGTGCGAGATAGGCGGGATTCCCGGTCTTTCGGTTAGCTTATTGCTGCCCAAAGGCGCGGTGTGCAAACACATATTCAAGCACGTTAGAGTTGAACGGAGTCGTTTTCTATCCGGTCACGCCTGGGAACAGTTTGAGTTGCCTTGGCGACGACAGGGCGTACTATTGAATATGGGCAATACGTTTCCGGTGCTTGGGGGCAAGCAAGTGGTCGTATTCCACGACGCATCCGTTTTCGATGCGCCTGAAGGGTACCGGTCAAAATTCGTGGCTTACTATCGCTTGATGGCGAGGCTTGCGAAAATAAAAGCTGCGTTTCGGTTGGTTACAGTGTCGGAGTTCTCAAGATCAAGAATTGCTCATCATTCAAAGATTCCAGAAGAACGAATTTCTATTGTCGGTTGCAGCGTTGACCACTGGAACCTGGTAGCCGAAGACGATTCGGTTCTGCGTCGCCTTAATTTAAAACCCGGGAAATTCTTGCTCGGGACGGGCAGTGGAAATCCGAACAAGAACACTTCACGGGTTATCGAAGCGTTTAAGTATTCGGCGCTTGGTGACGTACAACTGGTCTTGGTCGGAGGCGCTGAGTCGTCAATATTTTCAGGCTCATGTGTAGAGCCAGACTCGAAAGTCGTCAGAACGGGGCACGTAAGTGACAGTGAGCTGGCAGCACTCTATAAAAATGCTCTGTGCTTCGTATTTCCGTCCCTTTATGAAGGATTTGGCCTGCCTCCCCTTGAAGCAATGTACTTTGGCTGCCCTGTGGTTGCGTCGAACACTTCATCATTGCCGGAGGTACTTGGCATTGCTGCTGAATATTGTGATGCGCAGGTAGTCGACGACATTGCGAGAGCTATTCAGAACGTTTGTAGGAATTCTCAACTACGAGGTCAGCTTATCGCTGAGGGCAAGAAACAAATCGAGCGTTTCAAATGGACAATTTCCGCAAAAAATTTGATTTCTATCGCGATGACCTTATGATTCTAACAACCGCCTTTGGCACCAACCCTGTTGTCCAAGTCAGAAGCATTCGCGGCATTTACTGAATAATCTAATAAGATAGTCTGCGCAGCAGTGGACGCTCAACCAATCTATGCAGCAGCATCGAAAGGACAATACAGGAGGTGAGGATGATCGGAAAGGCGACAATGGCTCCGTGTAAGCCTTTCAGTCCGGATTTAACCAGAAGCTTGCAACATAATGTGATTAAAGGAAAATGAAGCAGATAAAGAGAATACGAGGCATCTCCTAACCTACACATGAACCCGTCTGTGAGCTTAAGGTTGCCGCTGGATTCCGCGCTTACCAGGCAAAGAATCAGTACGCCGCTTAAGACTCCATAAACAATCCGACTGTCGATGAAGAACGTCTCACGTCCGACGAGTATTTCAAGAAGTCCTGAGAATAGGATGCTTAGCGCGGCAAGGAAGGCAAGCATGCGCGGACGCTCAAGCCGGATGTCTAGGCTGCTCAGCTTGGCGACCAGTGCTCCAAATGCGAACAGAAGTACCCAAATGTTTCCCAGGAAGTTGTTGGGGAAGCTACAGTTGGTAAATTGGCAAAACCCAAAAAGGCCAAATGCAACTGCTGCCAAGAACCAACCGAATGCTGGTGAGACGATAAAAGCTGCAAAAACGATATAGAAAAGCACTTCGTATTGGAGTGACCAAGCCACTGCGAGAACAGGCGCGCTCACGCCTGCGAACTGCGTGCTGTCTTGAGGAATGAGCGCCAATGATTTCAGAAGGATTAGTGAGTCATGCGGCACACTATTACGCAGCGACGGAGTGCTTAGCGCGGTAAGAGACACTAGTAAAAAGACGAACCAGTAAATTGGATAGATTCTGACGATTCGTTTTTTTAGGTATGGCAAAAGCCGGTCGATCCTCCCACAGTCGCTTTTGTGTACGCGAGTGATGATAAATCCGCTCAGTACAAAGAAGTACGATACGCCGACGCCTCCTCCAAATATGAAGAGACTATTGATTGCTTTTGCGCCAAAATACTTGTCGAGCGAAAGGCTGTACCCGAGGTGGAATACAACGACAAGCAAAGCAGCTACAGCGCGCGAAATCTGAAGTGATTTATACATATGTTTCGTTATCCGATCTGGCAGCGCGGCTTTGTGTCGGATATATGTTGAGCGCATCGGGGACGCTGGTTTGATTATTTATCACTGGTTGCATCGTATTATTTTCAGGCTGGGGATGTACCCCGAGAGATGTGATGTAGGACAGGGCACTCAAGTTTACGCTTGAGCGTCTAAAGAAATCGGAGGTTGGCACAAGATGAGAGTGGCTGTGATTCATGAATGGCTGACAACGGTTGCCGGCTCCGAGAAAGTGCTTGAGACCATTCTCAAATTGTTCCCTTCGGCTGACCTATTTGTACTCGTCGATTTTCTTGTCGCTGAACAACGAGAATTCCTGCACGGTCGGCGCATCACTACCAGCTTCATTCAAAAACTTCCGTTCGCGCGAACACGCTATCGAAGCTACCTGCCGCTCATGCCGCTGGCGGTCGAGCAATTCGATCTCTCGGAATACGACCTGGTGATTTCCAGTTCGCACGCCGTCGCGAAAGGGGTAATCACTGGGCCGGATCAGCTGCATATTTCTTATGTACATTCGCCGATCCGCTACGCATGGGATCTCCAGCATCAATACCTGCAGGAGGCCGGACTCACCCGCGGACTGAAAAGCTGGCTGGCGCGCATCCTGCTTCATCGAATCCGCATCTGGGATTCGAGAACTGCCAACGGCGTCGATTATTTCGTTGCCAATTCAAGGTTTATCGCGCGACGAATCCATAAGATTTACCGACGGGATGCAGTGGTCATCCATCCTCCCGTCGACGTTGCCAGATTCAGCCTGTGCGAATCGAAGCAAGACTATTATTTGGCCGCATCGAGAATGGTTCCTTACAAGCGAATGGATCTCATCGTGCGTGCCTTCTCGGAGATGCCGGGAAAGCGACTTATTGTCATTGGCGATGGTCCGGGATTCGCTCAATGTAAAGCGGTAGCGGGGCCCAATGTCGAACTGCTCGGTTTTCAGCCGAATGAGATACTGCTGCGGCACATGCAAAATGCACGGGCATTCGTGTTTGCAGCTCAAGAAGACTTTGGTATCACGCCGGTCGAGGCCCAGGCCTGTGGAACGCCGGTTATCGCATACCGCGTCGGTGGCTCGAGTGAGACCGTCGTCGGCTGGTCAGCTAACGCGGCCGCAGAGGGTAAGTCGCCCACCGGAATGTTTTTTGAAACGCAAACGGTCGCGGCCATTGTTGACGCCATTAAAAGATTCGAAGCTGTGCATGAGCAGTTTTCGGCCACTTCGATTCGACGTCACGCGCAGCAATTTTCTGAAGAGCGTTTTTGCCATGAATTCCGAACGTATGTGGAGTCGAGCTATCGATCTTGGTTGGATAAACGCTGATCGCCCGGCTGTAATCAAGGCTCTGCCGCGCAGTCTCCGGTCGTCGGCTGGACAACTGAAAGTGAAGCGGGTTTTGTCTGGCGGGTCAATGTGTCACTTTTATCATTGATGATGAGCAGGATCTGAATGTCCATGGCAAACGTGCCTGGGCTATTTCCATACTTCCGACCGCAATCATGGCCATTGCGATACATTGAATCCCAAAGGATGACATCATCCGGCGTGCCATCGTTATCGATACTAACGTGAGGCGGATAACGGAAGCTCGAGAGTTTTTATCGTCAGAAAATCTCTGTGCAGGTTGTGATTTCTTTATGTATGTATTGTCGGATGTCCGAACGAGAATGTAGCCGGGCGTAAGCGGCTCACTCCGAATCAGGCTTGCTACTAAGTCGAAGCGCTGGTTGACCTTGGCGTAGAACATTGCCGTGCTTTATCGGGCAGCGCCGGGAATACGGTGATCTTGGAGCAAATCAGCGTGGCGAATCTACTCGCTTCAAGCGAGCAGACTGCCGGTTAATCAATCGACAAAGCGCGACATTCGTCAACCAGACCACTGCCAGCGATCCCATCACATCGCTGATGAAATGGCCGCCTTGCGCGATCCGCACGAGGCCAATAGCGGCACCCGTGGCGATGCCGATCAGCAGCCATCTGCGACGACGATGCGGCCATAGCCAGGCACTGGTTATCAGCGAAAATCCGGCGACTGCGTGGCCGCTCGGGAACGAGCAGTTGCGCTGGCATTGCGAACCCGGTTGCCAAGGTGGTGTGTATTGCGCGCTGCCGCCGAACTCGGCGATTTGCGCGGGCCGTGCGCGGCCCCAATGATTTTTCAGCACGTTGTGGGTGATCAGCCCGGGGCCGATCGCCAGCGCGAGAATGGCGAACCAGAGTTTTGCGCGGGCCTTGCGAAGCTCGGCGAACTGCAAAACATAAGAGCTGATCAGCGCCAGCAGCAAGGCGCTGACCAGTGCATCCATCACCCATCGCGTGCCGTGGTAAACGAGTTCCAGCGGCCAAAGATGGGCGAGAAAAAAGCCTTCATCCGGATGCCAGAAAAAACCGCTTAGGCTGCGATCCCATAGCGAGGCTAACGGCACCAGCAGCAGGCAGAGCAAAGCGCCGCGCCAGCCTGGAGTCGGTGTTGGAACATCTGCTGCATCGCTCAAGGATTGCGGGTCGGCAGCGTTGGAAGCGGCCGCAAGCTCGCGTTCTTTCATGGCGCGGCGGGCGCGATCGTCGAGGTATTCGCAGCTGGCGTAGCGCTTTGATAACCGTCGAAATGCTGCAGCAGCCAGACGTGATAATCGAGCGCATATTTCGGGCGAATGGTGACGTGCAGCGGCGGCAGCGCTTCGATCGAATCGAAGCTGGCGACGATCTGCGCATCCAGCGCCGGCCTGCCGGTGACGTAGATGAAATCGCGGCCGAGCTTGTCGTTCATCGTCGTGGTCAAGGCGTAATGGCTGTCGATCACGGCCTGCGGATTCCACAGCACGGCGTCGAGCGGCTGCGGCGTGACGTAATACTCCAGCTCCGCCAGCACATCGCGCGAGTCGCCGAGCAGCAGCGCTTGCGGATATTGCGACTGCACCACGCTGGCCTGGCGGCCGAGTTCGTTCCAGCCGCGCACGCGCTTGTAGAGATCGGTTTTGGCGGTGAGCTCGATGCCGAAAGTATCCGCCAGCCCATCGAAGTGATACGCCGCGATCATCAGCGCCAGATTGAAAACCAGCCCGGTGATCAGCCAGCGGCGCTGCTGTTGGCGGATCAACAGCGCAACGCTGAAGATCGTTGCACTCGCGTAAGTCATCGCACCCCAATTGGCATTGGCGCGGCCGAGCAGGGCTTGCAGGCTGATGATGAACAGGAATGGCAATGCGAAACAGGCCAGTAAACGCAGGCGTTCATCGGCGATCCAGAGTTTTCGCAGCAACGCCAGTTGCAAGATAAAAGCGGTCAACAGCACCGGCCCGGTGATCGCAAACTGGCTGCCGAGAAATTCGAGCAGGTGATTCCAGTGCAGCCCGGCATCGCTATTCAGATGTGAAATCTGTTCGGTGTGATGCAAGGTCGGCCAGCCGTGTTGCGCATTCCACAACAGGTTCGGCGCGAACACCACGCCGGCGACCAGCATCGCGGCATAAGGCTTCGGATTTCGCAGCCATGTGCGTAGGCGCGGAGTGGTCCCTAGATGCAGCAGCACGCTGAACGCGAAAATCACCATCGTATATTTGGTCAACAGCCCCAAGCCGGCAGCCAATCCAGCTAACAGCCACCAAGACCAGTGTTTGCTGTGTACCGCGCGAATATAGGCGTAAAGCGCGGCGGTCCAGAACAGGAACAGCGGCACGTCGGTGGAGATAATCATCGCCGAGAATGCCGCGCCCGGCAGCGTGAAAAAACTTACACTCGACCAGACCGCGACGCCGCGTTCTTCGGGCCGCGTGAACAGCTGCCGCGCAGTGGCGTAGATCAGCAAACTCACCAGCGGATAGATCAGCACCGCGCCGGATTTGATGCAGACCACGCCGTTGCCGCAGACCGCGGTGGTGGCCGCGATCACGCCGGCGATCATCGGCGGTTTGGAGAAATATCCCCAGGCGAGATGCTGCGCCCACGTCCAGTATTGGGCTTCGTCGAGATACAGATCGAGGCCGTTGTGGCGCAGTACCAGCAGGCGATAGATGCTGACGACGGCAAAGAATGCCAGCAGGCCCAGCCATTCGCGGTTGCGCGCAGGCGTGTGTGCGAACGTGGGCGAAGCGTCAAGCGGCAACGGAGTGGGCACGATCGAGTGTCAGGTGATGTGAAGCCGAGCGTGAGTTTAGCCGCGCGCCCGTTCGCTGTGCTTTCATGCGCATGCCGGTGGCGCTCACGCATGGACATCGCAGCGCGGCGCCTTCATCATCTGCTGCCGCGTTGCAGCCATGCGCTTTGTGATTCCAGTTTCGTGGCACAGCGCAGGCCGTTGCGGCATGTTTTCCAGAAGTCTTCCGGGCAAGCCGCCAGCCGCCGTATTTGTTCCAGCCTAAATGCCTCTCTTCGAAAATCCTTGGTCTGAATCCTTGATTAAAAACTGCTGTCATCATTCGATGTACGCGATATTCGCCGTAACCGGTCCAGCCGCATGAGCTTGCCGTTTGAACTGCTGATCGGCCTGCGCTACACGCGCGCGAAGCGCCGCAATCATTTCATCTCGTTCATCGCCACGGTGTCGATCGTCGGCATGGCGCTGGCGGTGGCGACGCTGATCACGGTGCTGTCCGTGATGAATGGCTTCGAGAGCGAATTGCGCACGCGCATACTCGGTATGGCTTCGCACGCCACCATTTCGGCGGTCAGCGACAATCTCGAAGACTGGCCGAAAGTGGCGGCGCAGGCGATGAAAAATCCTTCGGTCGAAGGCGTTGCGCCTTACATCGAAGGCGAGGCGATGGTGAAGGCCGGCAGCGCCCTTTCCGGCGTGCAATTGCGCGGCGTTGATCCCGCCGAAGAAGCCAAGGTTTCGGATATCGGCCAGCACATGACGGCCGGCACGCTGGCCGATCTGAAGCCCGGCGAATACAACATCGTGCTCGGCGAGGAGCTGGCGCAGCAGCTGGATGTGGCGCCGGGCGACAAGGTCGATCTGATGATTCCGCAGGTGTCGGTCACGCTGGCCGGCGTGCTGCCGCGCTTTCGCCGTTTCACTGTTTCCGGCGTGTTCAAGGTCGGAATGTACGAATACGATCGAGGCATGGTTTATCTGAACCTGCAGGACGCGGCGACGCTGTACCGGATGGGCGACAGCGTTACCGGCGTGCGGCTGAAATTGCACGATCTGTTCGAGGCGCGGCGCGTCTCGCGCGAAATTGCCAATACCCTGCCGGGTATCTATTACGTCAGCGACTGGACGCGCCAGCATGCGAATTTTTTCTCCGCGGTCGCCACCGAAAAAGTAGTGATGTTTTTGATCCTGTCGCTGCTGGTCGGTATCGCCGCCTTCATCATTCTGGCAATGCTGGTGATGGTGGTGCAGGACAAGCAGGCCGACATCGCCATCCTGCGCACGCTCGGCGCGAGTCCGCGTTCGATCCTGCTGTCGTTCGTCGTCGTCGGCAGCATCATCGGCGTATTCGGCACCGTGCTGGGTGTGGCGCTTGGCGTCACTTTGTCGCTCAACGTGCAGACGCTGGTGCCCTTGCTCGAAGCAGTTACGGGGCATCAGTTCCTGTCGCCGGAAATTTATTACATCAGCGAACTGCCCTCCGAATTGATTCCTTCCGATGTGATCGAAATCGCACTGCTCGCCTTCGGCCTCGGCCTGGTCTCAACGCTGTATCCGGCCTGGCGTGCCTCGCGCGTGCAGCCGGCGGAGGCCCTGCGTTATGAATAAAAACGTCAGCGGCACAACAACGCCAGACGACCTCGTCATTCGCGCACAGGGCCTTACCAAAACCTTCGACGATGGCCGCCTGCGTCTGCAGGTTTTCAGCGGTATCGACTTCACGCTGCATCGCGGCGAATGCGTTGCAGTGATCGGCGCGTCGGGCGTCGGCAAGAGCACCTTCCTGCATTTGCTAGGCGGATTGGATGCGCCGACTTCGGGCGAAGTCTGGGTCACCGGTCAGCAGATGAGCGCTTTATCGGTGGCCGCGCGTGGACATCTGCGTAATACCGCGCTCGGTTTCGTTTACCAGTTCCATCATCTGCTGCCGGAATTTTCCGCGCTCGAAAACGTCGCCATGCCCTTGTTGATCCGGCGCACGCCGCGCAAGGATGCGTTCCAGGCGGCGGGCGATCTGCTCGGTCGTGTGGGTTTAAGCGCGCGGCTCGAACACAAGCCTGGCGAGCTTTCCGGCGGCGAACGCCAGCGTGCCGCACTCGCGCGCGCGCTGGTGACGCGGCCGGCTTGCGTGCTGGCCGACGAGCCAACCGGCAATCTCGATACCCGCACCGCCGCGCAAGCTTTCGAGTTGATGCTGGAGCTGAATCGGGAACTGGGCACCAGCCTGGTCGTGGTGACGCACGATCTGCGGCTGGCCGCGCGCATGGATCGCGTCTGGCAACTGGAAGCCGGAGCGCTGCGCGCTTATGACGGAGCCGACGTCCAAGCCAGCGCCTAGTTTCATCACGCGCCTGAGCCAGCGGCAAGGCCGGCTCTGGCTGCAAACGCTGGGCTTTACCGCCGGCGCGCTGACGCTGCTGTGCTTGCCGCAGCTGCCGTCTGCCTGGTGGCTGCTTGCGCTGATCTTGCCGGCGCTGCTGCCGTGGCCATTCCGCAAGCTTTACGCAGTGACGCTGCTCGGCGTTTTGCTGACATTCTGGCAGGCGCAAAGCCGGCTCGATGAACGCTGGCCGCAGGCGCGCGACAACGACGAAGTGCTGATGCAAGGTGCAATCGTGTCGCTGCCGGAAGCCGAGGCAACGAATGCCGCCGACGCCACACATCAATCGAATGAAGATTCGAGCATCGCTCCAGATGCCCGCCGCAATTGGCACTTTTTGTTTGCGCCGGATCGGGCTGCGCGTGCAGCAGGCGCGCCGAGCCGAATCCGCACGGCTTGGTATCGCAGCGATGCGCTGCTCAAAGGCGGTCAATGCTGGCAGTTCAGTTTGCGGCTGCGCGCGCCGCACGGCAGCCTCAATCCCGGCGGTTCGGATTACGAAGAATGGATGTTCCGGCAGGACATCGGCGCCAGCGCTTCGGTGCGCGCGGCGTCTGCCTGCGACTTGGCGGAAGGCCATTACCTGCTGCGGTTACGGCAGTCGATCAGCGATCAACTCCAGGCTTGGCTTCCGGATCATCCGGCCGAGCCTTTGATCGCAGCACTGGCAGTGGCCGACAAAACCCGCCTGCGCCAAAGCGACTGGGATGTGTTCCGCCAAACCGGAACCGTGCATTTGATGGTGATCGCCGGCCTGCATGTCGGCTTCCTCGCGGCGTTCGCATTTTGGCTGTGCCGCAGTTTGTGGTCGCTGTCTACAAGGCTTTGCCTGCGATGGCCGGCGCAACGCGCGGGACTCGCCGGCTCGGTGATTGCAGCGCTGGCGTATGCGTTGCTGGCCGACCTCGATGCGCCGGTGCTGCGCGCAACCTTGATGCTGGTGACGCTCGCCGCTGCCGCGTTGTTCGGTGGTCTGGCGCGGCCTTCGCGCGCGCTGATGCTGGCATGGCTGGCGGTCGTCGGCAGCGATCCTTTGGGCCTGCTGGCGCCGGGCCTGTGGTTATCGTTCGGCGCAGTCGCGGCGATTCTGTATCTGAACGCTGGCTCGCGTGGCGCGGGTCACACAAAAAATCGCATGCGGGATCATTGGCGCGATCTGCTTAAACTCCAGCTTTTATTGAGCCTGACGCTGGCACCGCTGACGTTGCTCTTTTTCCAGGGCGCCAGCTGGATCGGGCCGCTCGCCAACCTGCTCGCCCTGCCGGCGATGGCGCTGTTGCTGCCGGCGCTGCTCGCAGCATTGTCGCTGGCATTCGCATGGCCCGCGATCGGCGTGCCGGCCTTGAAGGAAGTCGCCGACGCGATCGGCTGGGCGTATGGTGGCCTGCAATGGATCGCGGCGCACGCGCCGCATCCCTGGCTGCTGATGAGCGCGCCAATCGCGGCCTTGTCACTGGCGCTGATCGGCGTGCTGCTGCTCTGCGCGCCGCGCGGCCTGCCGTTGCGGCGGCTGGCGCTGCTGTGTTTCGTGCCGCTCTTGCTGCCCGCCAAAGTAGCGCCCGAACGCGGCTTCGAGCTTACCGCGCTCGATGTCGGTCAAGGCCTCGCCGTGGTAGTTCGCACCGCGCATCACGCGATGTTGTTCGATGCCGGCCCGGCATTCGAGGAAGGCTTCGACGCCGGCCGTTCTGTGGTCGTGCCATACCTGCTGCACGAAGGCTTGGCGCGACTCGATCTGATGATGATTTCGCATGCCGATCTTGACCATCGCGGTGGTGCTCCGGCCGTGCGGCGTTTAATCGAGGTCACGCAGGAGCGCGGCGCGATGGCGGGCACGCCTTGCGCGGCCGGTCAAAGCTGGACGTGGGACGAGGTTCAATTCATCGTGCTGAGCGGCCCGCCGCCAGTGGCTGAACTGCCGGCCGCGAGCGACTCAGCCGATGTCAACGAGCCGGCAAAAACACGCGGCAGCCATTCCAGCAATAACGAAGGCTGCGTGCTGCGCATCGCCGCGGGCGATCATGCGGTTTTGCTGCCGGCGGATATCGAACGCGGCGTCGAAGCGCAATTGGTGGCTGCCGAATCCGGCCTGCTGCGGGCCGATGTGTTGCTTGCGCCGCATCACGGCAGCAAGACTTCATCGACACCGATTTTCGTCGACGCGGTAGCGCCGCGGCTAGTGATTTTCCCGGCCGGCATGAACAACCCGTTTCATCATCCGCGCGCCGAAGTGGTCGCGCGATACGCGGCCGAAGGCGCGCAAATGCTGATGACGGGAAACTCCGGCGCGATCAGCCTGCACGTCGATCCCGCGCGCGGCATCGAAGACTTGCGCGAGTGGCGTCGTCAGTCGCCGCGCTTATGGTCGGCACCGATTCCGGCAGTTCCGGCGGATAACCATTGAAGCGATCGATCACTGCTAACGCTGAATGCTTGCTCCAGGACTATTTCCGCCGAATCATGCGCCAGCTATTTTTCGATTAAAGCTGCGTAGGATTCGGTGCGTCGCCGTAGACTTTTTTGGGATCAAACAGTTTCTCGCTTTCCTCGAACTTGAGTGTCCGCTTGAAATTGCTGGCATCGCCGCCGACCGGCACCGAGCGGTAGAAGCAGGATCGATAGCCGACGTGACAGCTGGCGTCGCCGGGAATTTCGACGCGCAGCCAGACGGCATCCTGATCGTCGTCGATGCGCAGTTCGACGATGCGCTGCACCAGTCCGCTGGTCGCGCCTTTGTGCCACAGCACCTTGCGTGAGCGCGACCAGTAATGTGCTTCACCGGTGGCGATGGTGCGCTTCAGCGCCTCTTCGTTCATGTAGCCGAGCATCAGCACTTCACCGGAGGCGGCGGAGGTAGTGACGCAGGCGATCAAGCCGTGCTCGTCGAATTTCGGCGCGAGTTCGGTGCCTTCCTCAACCTGCTCGATCGATTGCCGCGCGGCGAAGCGGATTTCCTCAGGCGCATCGTGGGTATTGGTCATGGCGTTCTAACCGCGGCGGCAAGGCTGCGCAAAAATGGGCGCGTTTTATAGCACGACCTTGCCGGTGAGGGGCATCCTGGCGGCATCAATATTCAATCGATGCCCGTTTTCTGCAACGGCGCTCTTCTCGAAATGCCGCCAGATCATCAAGCCCATTCAACGGCCGGAAGGTCGGCCAAAATGTCCCGCAGACGCGGCGCCGCCGGCGGAATGACCGGCAAATCCGCTGCCGCGCGCGGCACCCGCAGTCGGGCCGATGTTGCCGGGCCGGCCATAAAAGCCGCCACCGGGATGACCGCCGCCACTCCCGTGATTTCCGCCATAGCCGCCGTTCCAGCCCGGCACGCCGCGATATACGCCGCCGTGACCGTAGTAACCGCCGTGACCGTAATTGTCGTAGCCCAGGTAAACGCCGCCCGCGTAGGGGTAGCCGTAATCGTAGGAATAACCAGGCGCGACATAGCCGTCGTAATAGCCGCCGGCCGCATATCCCGGCGCGTAGCCGTAGGCGCCGCCGACATAGCCGCCGCCGTAGGCCGGGCCGCCAACAGGCACGGCAACGCAGGCGCTGAGGCTCAAGGCGCTCAACGCAATGAATGGCAGCAAAGTGAATCTGGCGAGACTTCGAGTCGAGTTTTTCATACCCTTGACGCTACTCGCCAGCACTGAACCGAAACTGAATCTGGTGCTGCTCTACTTGCCTGATCGCAAGCGCCAGCGCGAAGCCGCTTCAGACGCCGGCCCGCGCCAGCGCGCCTTTCATCACGCCTTCGTAAGCGCGAACCTCGATCTCTCGGCCGGGATGCTGCTGCGCGATGCGCGCGGCGAGATGTTCGGCGATGCGTTCGACTGTGGTATCGCCATCGAGCAGATCGCAGCGGGACGCGGGCAATTCCAGCGCGAAACGTCCTTCCTGCGCCAGATATTCAAAACGGCTGCGGCCATCAACTGCGCTGGAAACGCGGTCGCCGATCGTGCCCAGATAAATATCGCGCCAGCGTTCGGCCCACGCTATTTCTTCGGCGTTATCGCGCTTGCCATCGATGCGGATTTCGATTCGGGAGCGATGACCATGCGCGATGCGCTGGCATTGCCCGGCGTGTTTTTTCAGACCGTGCGTGTAGTGATAAAACGCGCCGTCGATTTTTTCCTGCCTCAGCCCGAGACGAATTTCGGCGACATTAGCCGGCACCACAGCGGCCAGATGCGGCAGCAAGTAGTCTCGCAGCGCATCAGTATCGATCTGCGCGCTATCGAGCAAACTCACCGCCATTTCTGGCGCGAGATGTTCGATCGGTCCGGCTGCGGGGCCGCGAAACCATAGATGACTTTGACCGCCGGCCTGGTGAATTTCCAGGCCCGATGCAAGTTTCGGCACCAGCAAAGTGTGATCCACACTCTGGTCGATCGCGCGCTTCAACTGCTTCTTGACCGCGCCGAAATCCAGCACCATCGATTGCGCATCGAGCGCGCCGGCCAGTTCGATATCGACGATCCAGCTTTCGCCCACCAGCCCGCGCTGCGCGTGCAGGTAGGCGCAGTCGATCACGGTCAATTGTTCGACGAACAGACAGGTCATGGCGTCGGCATGCGTAGTGGCCGTATAGCTTAGCGGCGCAGCCGGCTGATCGCAGCGCATTCGCATCGTGCGCGCACGCGCTGAGCATTCGGTCCCGACGCCAATGCTTGCGCTGTCATGCCTGAGCGTCCTGTTAAAATCAGCGACTGCCCGCGCTTGCCGACCATGACCGTAACCACCCGTTTTGCCCCGAGTCCCACCGGTTATCTGCATATCGGCGGCGCGCGGACCGCGCTGTTTTCGTACCTCTACGCCAAGCGGCATAGCGGACGCTATCTGCTGCGCATCGAGGATACCGATCGTGAGCGTTCCACCGACGAAGCGGTGCAGGCGATTTTCGATGGGCTGAGATGGTTGGGGCTGGAATCGGATGTGAATCCACCGCCGTTCCAGACCCAGCGGTTCGATCGCTATAAGGAAGTCATCGCGCAGATGCTCGAAGCCGGCACTGCATATCACTGCTACGCCAGCAAGGCCGAACTCGACGAAATGCGCACCGCGCAAATGGCGCGCAAGGAAAAGCCCCGCTACGACGGCCGCTGGCGTCCGGAGCCGGGAAAAATTTTGCCGACGCCGCCGGCAGGCATTACACCGGTGGTGCGATTCCGCAATCCGGTGGAAGGCGAAGTCATTGTCGACGACATCATCAAAGGCGCGATTGTTTTTGCGAATGCCGAACTGGATGATCTCATCATCGCGCGCGGCGATGGCACGCCGACCTACAACTTCTGCGTCGTCGTTGACGATTGGGACATGGGCGTCACCCACGTTGTGCGCGGCGACGACCACGTCAACAACACGCCGCGACAGATCAATATCCTCAAGGCGCTCGGCGCAACACCGCCGGTATATGGCCATGTGCCGATGATTCTCGGCGCCGATGGCGTCAAGCTTTCCAAGCGCCACGGCGCAGTGAGTGTGATCGACTATCGCGCGCTTGGCTTCATGCCGGAAGCGCTGCTGAATTATTTGGTGCGGCTCGGCTGGAGCTATGGCGATCAGGAGTTGTTCACGCGCGATGAGATGATCCAGCTGTTCGATCTCGAACGGGTGCAGAAAGCACCTGCGCGTTTCGATATGGAAAAAGCGGTGTGGGTCAATCACCAGTTTTTGAAAACTGCCGATCCTGCGATCGTTGCGCCGGAATTCGACTGGCATCTGCGGCATGTGGGTGTCGATCCAGCCAACGGCCCAGCAGTGGTGCCGGTAATCGAAGCGCAGCGCGAACGCTGCAAAACCCTGGCGGAAATGGCGGATAAATCGAAGTTCTTTTATGCGGAACTCGAAGGCTACAACGAGAAAGATGCGGCCAAACATTTCACCGCGGAAGCTGCCGTGCTCCTCGATGAACTGCGCGCCAGGCTCGAAGCTTTGCCGGAATGGAGCACGCTCACGCTGCATGAAACCGTGAATGGTTTCGCTGCGGAAAAAGGCTTGAATCTCGCCAAGGTCGCGCAGCCGATTCGCGTCGCTATCGCCGGCATGGCGATAACGCCGCCGATCGATGTGACACTATTTTTACTCGGCCGCGATCGCTCCTTGTCCCGGCTGCAAGCGGCAGTGGCTTACAGTGCCGCCAAGGTCGGCGGCGGATGATGATTTCGGAAGCGATCAGGCTCGCGGCCGAACAGGGTTGCGAAATCATTCCGATCGACGAAGGCCGTCGCGTGATGATCCGCGCGATCGCTTATGACGCCGATCCGTATGAACTGGAAGAGCGCCGTCTGCTGGCGATGAGCACCGATGAATTTGTCCGCGAGTGGCTGCCGCCTCGCTATGAGTAATAACTCTTTATAAGGTTTACAACAATGGCTGTAGAAATCACATTCCCCGACGGCAACAAGAAATCTTTCGACGCGCCGCCGACCGCACTCGCCATCGCACAAGGCATTTCGCCGGGGCTGGCGAAGAAATCCGCGATCGCGCGCGTCGACGGCGTGTTGTGGGATTTAACCCGCCCGATCGCGCACGACGCCAAGCTCGAACTCATTACTCGTGACAAGCCCGAAGCGCTCGAAGTGCTGCGGCACGATGCCGCGCACGTGCTGGCGCAGGCGGTGCAGGAATTGTTTCCCGGCACGCAAATTACCTTCGGGCCGTCCACCGAGGTCGGCTTTTATTACGACTTCGTCCGCGACGAACCTTTCATCGAATCCGATCTGGAAAAAATCGAGAAGCGCATGAAGGAAATCGTGCTGCGCGATCTGCCGATCCGGCGCGAGGTGTGGGAACGCAATCAGGCGATTGCATGGTTCCGCGCCAAAGGTGAAAGCTACAAAGCGCAGTGGATCGAGGAAGGCATTGCGGCGGATGCGGAGATTTCGATCTATCGTCAAGGCAGTGACTGGCTGGACCTCTGCATGGGTCCGCATCTGCCTTCCACGGCGAAAGTTGGCACTGCTTTCAAGCTGACCAAAGTCTCCGGTGCGTACTGGCGCGGCGACGCGAATAACGCGCAATTGCAGCGCATTTATGGCGTGGCGTTCGCCAGCGAAGATGATCTTAAAGCGCATTTGAAGATGGTCGAGGAAGCCGAGAAGCGCGATCACCGCAAGCTCGCCAAGCAGCTCGATCTGTTCCATCAACAGGAAGAAGCGCCCGGCATGGTGTTCTGGCATCCGAAGGGCTGGACCATCTGGCAAACGGTCGAGCAATACGTGCGCGGCATCTACAAAAAAAGTGGCTATCAGGAAGTGCGCGGGCCGCAGATCATGGATGTCTCCTTATGGAAAAAATCCGGCCACTGGGATAACTACCAGGACAACATGTTCTTCACGGAAAGCGAGAAACGCACCTACGCGATCAAGCCGATGAACTGCCCCGGCCATGTGCAGATTTATAACGCCAACCTGCACAGCTATCGTGATCTGCCGGTGCGCTATGCGGAGTTCGGCGGCTGCCATCGCAATGAACCTTCGGGCGCGCTGCACGGCATCATGCGCGTGCGCGCATTCACGCAGGACGACGGCCACATCTTTTGCACGCCCGATCAGATTGAATCGGAAGTCACCGCGTTCCACACGCAGGCGATGGCGGTATATGCGGATTTCGGTTTCACCGATGTTGCGGTCAAACTGGCGTTGCGCCCAGATAAGCGCATCGGCTCCGATGAATTCTGGGATCGCACCGAAGAAGTGCTGCGCCGCGCACTGCGTGCCGCCGGAGTGGAATGGACTGAATTGCCCGGCGAGGGCGCGTTCTATGCACCGAAGATCGAATACCACCTGAAGGATTCCATCGGCCGCGCCTGGCAGGTTGGCACCATGCAGGTCGATTTCATGATGCCGGAACGTCTTGGCGCGGGCTATATCGACGAACATTCCAACCGGCAGATTCCAGTGATGCTGCATCGTGCGATCGTCGGTTCGATGGAGCGATTCATCGGTATTCTGATCGAACATCACGCCGGTGCATTGCCGCTGTGGCTGTCGCCGGTGCAGGCGGTGGTGACGCCGATTGTTTCCGATGCGGATGCCTACGCCAGCGAAGTCGCCGCACAACTCGATGCCGCCGGTTTGCGCGTGCAGACCGATCTGCGCAACGAGAAAATCAACTACAAGATCCGCGAACACTCGCTGCAGAAAGTGCCGGTGATCGTCGTCGTCGGCCGCAAGGAAGCCGAAGAAAAAACCGTCACACTGCGTCGGCTCGGCTCTGAACGTCAGGAAACACTGGCGATGACGGAAGCTGTCGCATTGTTGAGTGCGCAGCGCAGCGTACATTGAGCGCGTTTGATTCCAGCCAGACGATTGCGTGATGCCGATATTGGACCAGCTCGGCATCACGCAGTAACGCCACGCGAGAAATCATCGCTCGATGAAACGCGCTTCGTGGATTCTGGAATCGGCCACGCGCCTGATGGCGAGTTTTTTCCTGTTTTCCTCGATGATTTCGCCTGCCCAGGCCGTGAAGCTTTTATCAGAATCTTACCGCCTGCGCGGTGACTGGCAGCAAGGCCATCTGATTTTTGGCCACACCGATCCGCGCGCCAAGGTTGAATTCGACGGCAAGCCCTTGCTGGTTTCACCGAAGGGCGATTTCGTTTTCGGACTCGATCGGGATCAGCCCGCGGACGCCGAGTTGCGCGTGACTCTGCCGGGCTCAAAGTCAATCAGCAAACATTACCTTGTGCGTCCGCATCGCTGGGATGTGCAGCGCATCGATGGCCTGCCGCCGTCGCAGGTGAATCCGCCGCCGGAAACCGAGGCGCGCATCGCGCACGAACAGAACCTGATCGTCGCAGCGCATGCGCGCGATAGCGAGCGCAGCGATTTCATGCAGCATTTTCAATGGCCGGTGAGTGGTCGCGTTTCCGGCATCTTCGGCAGTCAGCGTATCCTTAATGGCACTCCAAAAGCGCCGCACTATGGCGTGGATGTCGCAGTACCAACCGGCACGCCGGTGCATGCGCCCGCTGGCGGATTCGTGAGTCTCGCCGAGCCGGACCTTTACTTTACTGGCGGTACAGTAATCATCGATCATGGTCATGGAGTTTCAAGCGTGCTGGTACATCTGTCGAAGCTGGAAGTGAAAGTCGGCGACGAAGTGCGACAAGGCGAAGTCGTCGCGCTGAGCGGAATGACCGGGCGGGCGACAGGGCCGCATTTACACTGGGGTGTTTACTGGTTCGATAAACACGTCGATCCGCAGACCTTGGTGGCGACGATGAAGCCAGTGAAAACCGGGACGTAAGGCAACGGTTGAAGACGGAATCCGACTTTCAGTTGAAGCTTCAGCCAGTCCAGCCTCGCACCGCCCAGCGATCATCAAGTCTGAACATCAACGGCTGATCGGCTTCGCTATGGATCGACACAGGCGCTAAAGTATTCCATCCCATCGTCGCCTCGATCTGCTGCTTTTCCATCATTGCACCGATGTCATTCAAGGACGCCACTGCATTTCATATTGCCGCCTTGCCGCCGCTGGCTTGGCGGCCGGCGCCGTTTGTGAGCACGTCGATCGTGTTGCATGCGCTGATCCTGATCGGCTTGTTCGCGGAGCCGCAGCAGTGGCGCGTCTGGCTCCTGGTGTTCGCGGGCAATCATCTGTTCATCTGCGCGGCCGTCATGTTGCCGCGCAATCATTGGATCGGCGCCAACATCACGCGGCTTCCAGAGGCCGCTGCCAGGCGCGGCGAGATCGCGCTGACTTTGGACGATGGCCCCGATCCAGCCGTAACGCCACAGGTGCTCGACCTGCTCGATCGCCACGCGGCCAAGGCCAGTTTTTTCTGTATCGGCGAACGTGCGCAGGCGTATCCGGATCTGGTGCGGGAGATTTTGCGACGCGGCCACAGCGTTGAAAATCACAGCTTGCGTCACGATAAAACATTCGCCTTCCGCGGCTGGCAATGGACGCGCACCGAGCTTGAGAATTCGCAGCAGGTACTGGCGCAAATCACCGGGCAAATGCCGCGATTTTTCCGTGCGCCGGCCGGATTTCGTAATCCCTTGCTGGACCCGATCCTCGCGCTTGCCGGCTTGCGTTATGCGGCATGGACGCGGCGCGGTTTCGACAGCGTGCGCGGCGACTCAGCAAGCGTGCTGCGCCGGCTGCGCCGCAACTGGGGGCCGGGCTTTATTCTGCTGATGCACGACGGCCATCCGGCGAAAACCGCAGCCGGCGTGCCGGTGATTCTGGAAGCGCTGCCGATCCTGCTCGACGAAATTCAGCAACGCGGCTGGCGCGTCGTCTCGCTGCCGATGGCGTTTGAAGTCAGCGGCGCGGATTAGCGCTGCCACGCTCGGCGCTCGGTCGTTGGCACTCAACCCGGCGGCCATTTCAGCGGACGTCCCGCCAGCACATGCAGGTGCAGATGGAACACGCTCTGGCTCGCCGCCGCACCGTTGTTGACGACCAGACGGAACGCATCGCCGAAGCCGGCATCGCGCGCGACATGCCCGGCAATCAACAGTAAATGCCCCAGCAGCGCTTGATCTTCGGGCTTGGAATCCGAAAGCATTTCGATGCGTTTGCGCGGAATCACCAGTAAATGCAGGGGTGCAGCGGGATTAATGTCCTTGATAACCACGCAAAGCTCGTCCTCAAAAACGAATTGCGCAGGAATTTCCTTGTCGATGATTTTCTCGAACAGCGTTTTCTTGCCAGCGTCGGCCATCGTTTTATCTCCTCTCGATTTGGGTTTGCAGTTTAGCGCGGGCTTGATTCACGCATGTGATTCTCGCGCAGATTCCGGATCGCTTCGATGATCGAATCACGACATTTCAGCCTGAATAACCAGCAACACAGGTAACATGCTGCTTCCTCCATTCAGCGCCGCCGATTTTTTGAACGCCAGCACTCACGCGCCTTATCGTTCCGCCGCGGTCTATCGCCGGCTGCTCAATTACGCCGCGCCACGCTGGCGCGTGTTCGTAGTCGCCGTCATCAGCATGGTAATTTTTGCGGCCTCGGAATCGCTCGGCATTCCGTGGCTGGTGAAAACGCTCACCAACACTTTCGAACAGCGCAATCCGAAAGTCATCGCCTGGTTGCCGTTCGCGGTGCTCGGCTTGTTTCTGCTGCGCGCGGTGGCGAACTTCATTGCGGCGTATGCGATGGCTTCGGTCGGGCAGGGCGTTGTCGCCAAGCTGCGGCATCAGGTCTTCGCGCACTTGCTGATCGTCCCGGTTGGTCATCACGACCGCGCGCGCAATGCCGATCTGCAAGCCAAGCTGACCTACCACGCCTCGCAGGTTGCGGAATCCACTTCGAGCGTGTTGACCTCGATGATCAAGGACGGTCTCACTGCGATCGGCTTGCTCGGGTTCCTGTTTTATACCAGCTGGAAACTCACACTTTGCGTGCTGCTGCTGGCGCCTTTGGTGAGCGCGCTGATTAGCTGGGTGAACCGCCGCTTTCGCACGGTTTCCACGCGCATCCAGAACTCGATGGGCAGCATCAATCACTCGGCCGACGAGGCCATTACCGGCCGTCGCGTGTTGAAGATTTACGGCGGCGAATCGCTGGCGCTGCGCGGCTTTGAAAAGCTCAACGATTATCTGCGCGTGCAGAGCATGAAGATGACGGCGGCGAGTGCCGCCAGCGTGAGTTCGCTGGAATTGATCGCCGCATTTGCAGGCGCGATCATCATTTACATCGCCACGCTGCCAAGCATGTTGAATGTGATGTCTGCCGGCACTTTCGTTTCGTTCATCGTGGCGATGATGCAACTGCGCCAGCCGCTCAGTTCGATGACCGGCATGAGCGAAAAAATCCAGCGCGGACTCGCCGCCGGTGCCGATCTTTTCCAGTTTCTGGATACGCCGAAAGAACTCGACAGCGGCACTCGTGAACTTTTGCGAGCGCAAGGCGCGCTGCGTTTTGAAGACCTGCGCTTCGCTTATTCCCGCGATGCGGATGCTGCGCTCAACGGCATCAGCCTGGATATCGCGCCGGGCAAAACGGTCGCGTTCGTCGGCAAATCCGGCAGCGGAAAATCCACGCTGTTATCAATGATTCCACGCTTCTACGATCCCGATAGCGGCCGCCTGCTGCTCGATGGCGCCGATCTGCGCGAATACAAACTGGCCGATCTGCGCCGGCAGATTGCGCTGGTCGATCAGAACGTCGTGCTGTTCAACGCCAGCATCGGCGAGAACATCGCGTATGGTCAGGAAGGCGTTTCGCGCGAGCGCATCGAGCAGGCCGCGCAACGCGCTTACGCCTGGGAGTTCATTCAGAAATTGCCGAAGGGTCTGGATACGCAAATCGGTCAGGATGGCCTGATGCTTTCCGGCGGCCAGCGCCAGCGCATCGCCATCGCGCGCGCCTTGTTGAAGGATGCGCCGATCCTGATTCTCGACGAGGCAACCTCCGCACTCGATACCGAATCCGAACGCTATATTCAGCAGGCGCTCGAAGAACTGGTGCGCGGCCGCACCACGCTGGTGATCGCGCATCGCTTGTCCACCATCCAGAGCGCAGACCTGATCGTCGTCATGCAAGCCGGCCGCATTGCCGAAGCCGGCACACACACGGAATTGCTCGCGCGTGAAGGCGCTTACGCCGCGCTGCACCGGCTGCAATTCCGCGAATCCGCAATCGAAGCGGTGGCTTGAAGCATTTGCCGCGACCGAATTTGAATCGGCATTGATTCAACATCGCCCCAATAATTGCCCCAATATTGAATCGGCACTGAAGCGCCAATGAACCATTATTGAAATGCAACGCTGGCTTGAAAATATCTGGTATCGAACCGCGCCGCCGCCCGGTTGGCTGCAACTGCTGTCGCGGATTTATGCATGGATTTCGCAGCGCAGCGCAGCCATCAAGCTCAAGCAGGCGCAGCATCTGAACGTGCCGGTGATTGTCGTCGGCAACATCGCCGTCGGCGGCACCGGCAAGACACCAGTCACTTTATGGCTGGTGCGGGAACTGCTGCGGCAAGGCTATCAGCCGGGCGTGGTCAGCCGCGGTTATGGCGGAGTCGGACCGTTTCCGCGAGAGGTCTGCGCCGAAAGCGCCACCAGCGAATGTGGCGATGAACCGGTGCTGCTGGCCTCGCGTATGGATGTGCCGGTCGTCGTCGCGCCCGATCGCGTCGCCGCCGCAAATCTGCTGCTACAGCAATACCCGCAAACCGACGTACTGATCTGCGACGACGGCTTGCAGCACTATGCACTCGCACGCGATTTCGAGATTTGCGTGATCGATGGCACGCGCGGCTATGGCAATGGCTGGCTGCTGCCGGCCGGTCCGCTGCGCGAAATGCCAGCGCGCGCACAGAATGTGCAATTGCTGCTGGTCAATGGCGGCGCGGCGGAAACCTGTGGCGAGCACGCCGTGCGTTTCGATTTACGGATTGCGAATGCGATCAATCTGCGCAGTGGCGAATCGCGCCCATTGAGTGCTTTTGCGGGCAATCACATTTCGGCAATCGCCGGCATCGGCAATCCACAGCGTTTTTTTGCAGCGCTGCGCGAAATAGGTTTGAACATCGACGCGCATGATTTTCCGGATCATTACGTCTACAGCGCCGAAGATTTATTTTTCGCCGGCGACGCCCCGCTGCTGATGACCGAGAAAGATGCCGTCAAATGCACCGCCTTCGCACAAGCCAACTGGTGGCAGGTACCGGCGGAATTGTGTTTCAGCGAAGCGGCGATGGTGCAGGTGCGCGAGCGATTGAAGAATGTG